>CAIQPV010000373.1 GCA_903873725.1 uncultured Nitrosomonadales bacterium | reverse complement strand
TTCGTCGCCGCTTTGGTGTTTACCCTCTCTCTGAAAACGAGAGAGCATAGGATGATTGGTTTTTAAATAGCACGGTCGTTCTATTTTCAGAACAGTCATCAGGAGACGTCGAATGAAATTCACACAATCAAGCTGGGCCGCAGTTGCAGCGGCGCTTTTGGTCGCAGCCTGCGGCGGTGGGGATGGCGGCAATGCCGGCAGTACCAATGCCAATCCGGCCCGGGGGGCGCTGATGCAAACACCACCGATACGCACCATCTCGCTTGGCGCGGCTGAATTTTCCGCAGAACTACAAGCAACCGGAGCCAAAGGAGCGCTGCTTCTGCAACTGGCAACCGGATCGAGTTCCGGCACTTTGCCGTGTGGCGTAGATGTGAACTACATCAAGTACAGCACCGTAGGTGGCAAAGGAGAAGCAGCAACAGCCTCCGGTGCACTCATGGTTCCCACTGGGACGGGCTGCACAGGCCCCCATCCAATCGTTCTCTTCGCACATGGCACTTCGGTTGAAAAGAGCTATAACTTGGCCGATGTGCCAAATAGCAGCAATGATGCTTACAACACGTCCATACTTTTGATGTCGCAATTGGTAGCCAATGGATTTATTGTTGTTGCGCCAAACTACGCTGGCTACGACAGCTCAAGCCTTAGCTACCACCCCTTCTTGATTGCAGATCAGCAGTCCAAGGACATGATAGACGCATTGCGCGCAGCAAGAAAGGCACTTCCAACGCTACTGAGCACGGCCTCAGACAATGGCAAACTGTATGTAACTGGTTATTCGCAAGGTGGCTATGTTGCCATGGCAACCGCCAAAGCAATGGAGGCAGAAACAGTCGCTGGAGCAACAGACTTGACGGTCAATGCATCTGCACCCTTGTCGCCGGTTTCTGCGCTGTCCACCTACGTCGGTTACATCATGCAAGGACATATTCCGGTGGGAAGTACGTACCTGATGCCGATGGCAATCACCGGCTACCAAAAAACCTATGGCGACGTCTATGCCGTACCGGGCGATTACTATGAATCAAGTTATGCAGGCGGAATCGAGACATCGTTCCCAGGCAGCTTTACATCCACAACCCTGGTCAGCAATGGAATCGTTCCGCAGCTGCATTTGTTTAGCAACAATGCAGCAACCGATGGCGATGCCACCTCGAATTATCTTTGGAGCCTAGGAGTTGGAACGGGAAATTTGATCAAGGACTCCGCGCGCACTGGATATGCCACCAGCAATTTCAAAACACGCATTCAAACCAACGATTTGAGTACCTATAGCCCGACAACGTCACATGCCCCAATGATGTACTGTGGCGGCGGCAATGATCCCACTGTATTTTTTGGTGCAAATACCATCATCTCTGCCAACAATGCACGGCTGAGCCCCCTAGTTGCGATCCTGGACCTAGAAAATGCCTACACCGGCTATACGGGATTCGGAAAAGTTACAGACACAGCACCGGCGACGACAATCGCGCAATTGCAAGGCGGATTTCAGCAAGCCAAGACTGCGGCTGGCGACGCAACAGCGCAAGCCATGGCCTACCATGGCATATTGGTGCCACCGTTCTGCCTAGCTGCCGCTCGCGGATTTTTTACAAAATACTAATCAGACGGAGCAATTGACATGAAAAATAATTTCCTCTCTCTGTCTATCGTCGCAACGGGTGCATTGCTGGCAGCCGGAGTCGCTTCGGCCCAATACACGGTGCAGCTCGGGGTTGCCAATGTGGATCCGGGCGCGAGTGCGA
>CAIQPV010000372.1 GCA_903873725.1 uncultured Nitrosomonadales bacterium | reverse complement strand
TTTCAAACAAATCAACGATAGATTTGGTCACCTCTATGGTGATGAGATATTGGTACTTCTCGCCGACTTAATGCGTAAAACATTTAGAAAAAATGATCGGCTTTTCCGTTTTGGCGGTGATGAGTTTGTTGTCTTATTGAGGCACGTTAGTTATAGAAGTGCGCTGAGTACGCTGGAAAGACTGTGTAAAAAGGTTACCAGCCACAATTTGCCGCAGGTTGGCCTGCTCACTGCAACAATCGGTTTCACAAAAATCGGATTGGGGGATACACCCAACGCCGTTCTGGGCCACGCCGATGATGCACTCTACCATGCTAAAGAGAATGGTCGAAACCAGGTTCATTGCTTCGAGACACTGGTTGAGTCTGGTGCATTACCCGGGAAAATACTTCCCGACTAAGCCGGTTGTCAAATTTTTTAACGAGGGTACTCCCCCACGGCTGATCAATTTCCATGCCGATAAAATTCTTTTAGTTCTATCTATCAGGCGGCAGAGCCGCGTTCCAGCACTGCCGCAAAGAAACCATCCGTGCCGTGTACCTGGGGCAGCAGTTGCATGCACTCGCCAACCTCAAACGGGATCTTTTGTTGCGCGAAAATTTCCCCGGCATGACGCAATGCGAATTGTGGATGGGCAGCAAGAAAGGCATCCACTATGGCGCGGTTTTCTTCTTGCAATAAACTGCAAGTGGCATAAACCAAGCGTCCGCCGGGCTTGAGCAGTTTGCCGGCCGAGACCAGTATGGCAGCCTGTTTCTGCGTGAGTTCGGACACGCTTTGCGGCGACTGGCGAAACTTAAGGTCGGGGTTGCGGCGTAATGTCCCCAGCCCGCTGCACGGGGCATCCACCAGTACGCGGTCTATTTTCCCGGCCAGCCGTTTCAGCTTGATGTCATTTTCGTGAGCGATGAGTTGCGGATGGATGTTGCTGAGTCCGGAACGTTTCAGGCGCGGCTTGAGGTTGGCGAGGCGTTTTTCCGAAACATCGAAGGCATACAAGCGCCCCTGTGAATTCATCATCGCGCCCAGCATCAGCGTCTTGCCGCCTGCTCCGGCGCAAAAGTCCACGACCATTTCATTGCGTTTGGGTGCGAGCAGAAAACCCAGTAATTGGCTGCCTTCATCCTGTACTTCGAATTTTCCGCCGAGGAACAACGGACTTTTATTGAGGGCAGGTTTCCCTTTCACGCGAATGCCGATGGGCGACCAAGGCGTGGCTTGTGCTTCGACTTTCTCGGCCTGCAATCCTTGCAATATTTCGTCACGCGTGGCGAGCAGGGTGTTGACACGCAAGTCCAGCGGGGCGGGTTGTTGCATGGCGTTGCCGATGGTGAGGATTTCATCATCCGGCATGGCTGAGCGTAATTTTTCCACCAGCCATTCCGGCAGCTCGGCGCGTACCGACAAAGGCAGTTCGGCCAGGGCGATTCCCTTGACTTTGCCCAGCCATTCGGCTTCGTCGCGTTTCAGTAGCGGGGTGAGTTCACGCAGGTTGTAGCCGCCGAATTTCATCCAGTAGGCCAATGCCATGCGGCGCGGGGTGGCGGCCTGGACACGGTGTTGCGCGGCATCCGGTGCGGGGAAAACCGTTTCTTCACCGCTTCTGCAAGCTGTGGATTGCAGCGGTGGGATATGACGGGGGAGATGATCTGCAGGTGTGGATGTATAAGCGCATGCATGCTCCAGGAACAGGCGGTGGCGCAATACGCCGAACAAAGTTTCCGCCACCAGCTCGCGCTCGTTGGAACCGATGCGTTCCCGCTGGAAGAAATAGCGCAACGAGGTGTCGGCGGGGTGCTCCAGCGGCAGGATGGTGCGCAGTGCCTGAATGACGAGATCCAGACGGTATTCGGTGAGTAACATGGCTTTGATTTTAGAAGAGGTTGGGTGACACGGTCACGGCTCGATATCAAACCGGGTCAGCACTTGCGTAAACTTATCGCCGTCCGGGTCAGTGATGACCACTTTGAAGGGGAAATTGGCATGCTCTGTTGCCAGCCAGATTTCGGTCCGGCTTTCTCCGGGTTTGGATGGGCTGGCCACATATATGGCTTTGAATGTGCCAAGTGGAACCGTCACACTTTGGTCGGTCGTGACAAGGTAATTGTAGATGTCCAGCTTGCTGCCGTTGGTCATGTGGAAATCCAGCGCAGCGGCGTTTTTAAGCGGCAAGAACAAGAACTGATACATTGCGCTCAGCCTGTCCTGTGTCCCGGCGGGCAGGGGAACCGTGCGTTTCCCGGCTCGATCATCGAGGGTGACAAGTTCGTTCGCCCAGTCAAAATCGGCACCGGTATTTCGCTCGGTATCCAGCTCGCGCCGGCTGGCGAAGGCGATTGGGCGCAGTCCCTTCGCAGTTACTTTCCCCTCGCTGACTACCCGGATGGTTTCCGGCTTGATCAGCGCGACAAGGCCTACTGCTTTAAGGACACTCTCGATGTGGTAGCTGTCCCGCTTGCGGATGTAGGTTTCCGTGATAGTCGCGCCCTTGATGCCGCCCTTGAGGACATCGTAGCTGACATTAAGGTGGGATGGCGTGCCGGAGGCTGCTTCCGGTGAGGCGAGTGCCGGCACAGCACAAGATAATAACAGCAAGACAATGGGGTGCAAAAAATTTGGCATGGTGCTATTCCAGTCCCGGTGCGATGAGGGCTGCACCAGGCTGTTTCATGCGGTTCAGCAATACTCTGCCGTTTGCCTCAAGGCTCAGGTAACCGGAGCAGAACCAGCGCACGGCTTGCGGATAAATGCGATGTTCCTCCCGCAATACTCGCTCCTCAAGTGTTGCCGGAGTATCGTCCATCAGCACCGGTACTGCAGCCTGAATTATGATGGGGCCGTGATCGAGATCGGGAGTGACGAAATGCACGGTACAACCGTGAATTTTCACGCCGTCCCTTAATGCACGCTCATGCGTGTCGAGCCCGCCGTAGGAGGGCAACAGCGAAGGGTGGATGTTGATCAGCCTGCCTTGGTAATGCGCCACGAAATTCGACGTAAGGATGCGCATGAAACCGGCGAGCACTACGAGGTCGGGCTGGTAAAGGTCTATGGTGGCGGCAAGCGCTGCGTCGAAGGATTCGCGGTCTGGATGGTCACGATGCGCCACCACTTGCGTGGTGATGCCGTGCTGCATGGCGATGTCCAGCCCCGGCACATCCGCCTTGCTGCTGATGACCGCCGCTATGCGGCAACAGGGCAGTTCGGCTTCCAGCAACACCTGCATGTTACTGCCGCGTCCGGAAATCAGGATGACAACGGACTTTTCCGTGGTGTTACCGGATTCTGGTCTGTGCTTCATTGCCCTGGCGTGCCTGTATTGTGCCTATGATCCATGCGGTTTCCCCTGTGGCTTTGAGCTGGTTGAGCGCGGCAACGGTGTCACTTGCGTCGACTACTGCTACCATGCCGATGCCACAGTTGAAGGTGCGGTACATCTCCTGTTGAGCGACATTGCCTTGATCTTGCAGCCAGTGAAACAATTTTGGTGTGTACCACGATGTTCCGTCCAGCACTGCGGTGACATTTTCCGGCAATACGCGCGGAATATTTTCCAGCAGGCCGCCGCCGGTAATGTGTGCCATTCCTTTGATGCGTAGATTGCGCATCAGTTCCAGCAGAGGTTTTACGTAAATACGCGTGGGCGCCATGATGCAATCGGCCAATGTGAGCTCGCCGTCGAATTTTGTATTGAGGTCGGGTTTGTTGCGCTCGATGATCTTGCGCACCAGCGAGTAACCGTTTGAATGCGCGCCATTGGAAGCCAGTCCCAGCACCGCGTCGCCCGGTTTGATGTCGCTGCCGGTGATGATTTGCGATTTTTCCACCACGCCTACCGCGAATCCCGCAAGGTCGTATTCGCCCACCGGATACATGCCCGGCATTTCGGCAGTTTCGCCGCCTATCAGTGCGCAACCGGATTGCTCGCAGCCCAGCGCGATGCCCTTGATGACTTCGGTGGCGGCTTCCACGTCCAGCTTGCCGCAGGCGAAATAGTCGAGGAAGAACAGCGGCTCCGCCCCCTGTACCAGAATGTCGTTGACGCTCATGCCTACCAGGTCGATGCCGACGGTGTCATGGCGGTTGAGTTCGAACGCGAGTTTCAGTTTCGTTCCCACGCCATCGGTGCCGGAAACGAGCACCGGCTCGCGGTACTTTTTGGAAATCTCGACCAGCCCGCCGAAGCCGCCGATACCGCTCAGCACCTCCGGGCGCATGGTGCGTTTTGCGTAGGGCTTGATGTTTTCCACCAGGCGGTCACCGGCGTCAATGTCTACTCCGGCATCGCGGTAGGAGAGAGAGTTATTTTGACTCAAGTTGAGTTCTCGCTTTCTTCGGGATAAAGTACAGGCCAATTGGCTGACAGTGGTTTGGTTGGCATTTCTTAATTGTTGTGCGGATTTTACCTTAAATGACTTTGGAACGCTTGACCGCACTGTTGCCGGGACTGCGCCCCGGCCAGGCAATTTGTAGCAGAACTGAAAATGACACAATTACTTCTTGATATTGCGCCGGACTGGGCTCCCACCCTGGACAACTTTGTGGCCGGGCGCAATGCCGAATTGCTCTCGGCATTGCGCCGCGTTTTGGGCGGTACGGCAGGCGAGCGATTTCTCTACCTGTGGGGAGAATTCGGTTGCGGCAAGAGCCACTTGCTGCAAGCGGCGGCGGAGCAGGCGCGCGCATTGGGGCAGTCCGCAATCTTTGTTCAGGGCGCTGTGCCGGAAGCGGCGCAGATGGTTGCTGTAGATGATGCGGAAAGGCTTGGAAACGGGGCCCAAATCGCGCTGTTCGAACTCTACAACCGAATGCGCGAATCCGACGGTATTTTGCTGGTGAGCGGCAAGGAAGCACCGGCACATCTGGCTTTGCGCGACGATCTGCGCACGCGGCTGGGTTGGGGGTTGGTGTATCAGGTGCACGGTTTGAACGAAGAAGAAAAATCACGGGCGCTGGAAAGTCATGCCAAAGCGCGCGGTTTCATTTTGCCCGGTGAGGTGACACAATACCTGCTACGTCACGGGCGACGCGATTTGCCGTCATTGCTTGTTGTGCTGGATGCACTGGATGTCCTTTGCCTGCGCCTGAAACGCGGGGCATCTGTGCCATTGTTGAAAGAAGTGCTGCAATCCGGCGGCGATGCGCCCAATTAACCGGTTTACTGGCTACCCGGCTTTTTTTCCGGAGGAGTGTCGTTTCCCAGTTCCAGATTGATCTCGGGGAAAGAAATGGCAGAAGGTTCAACCTCGAAATCCAACGGCTTGGTTTTTCCTGTCGCCGGCTCGAATTCCAGATTGAGAGCGGGAAATATTGAACTGGAGTTAAGCCCGGAATCCACTTTGGGCTCCTTCTCCAAAGAAGTCGGATTATCGGCTTGCGCGGTTTTTGCAGTCGCTGCCGGGTTGGTTTTTTGCTTTAACACCTGGTTGAGTTGTTCAGCCGTGGCAGCATTGCGTGACGCCAGGAATTCTCCGACGCTGCCATCACGTTTGGGATCAAAATCAGCCAGAAAATTTTCCATGTCCTGCAATGAAGGCAGGACGCCGGGCTTTTCTTCGTTACGAATCCCTTGTTGTTGCAACAAGGCTTGATCGAGCTGCGCAAGGGTAATTACCTTGCGAGCTACCAGATATCCCCCAAAACGCCCATGTTTTTTCGGGTCGAAATCATCAAGGCAATTCTGCAGATCCTGTTTGGACAATACTCCCATTTCTATCAGAACATCTCCGACCGGCCGACGCGGGTTCGCTGCATCCGGCAAAATGGGGGAGGCAGAAATGCTCCCGCTATTATCAATATATAGGGGATTATTCTGATCAAAGGTGCGGCCCAATGCCTGTATTCCACTCCATGCGGGGCTGTCTTTGTGGTGATTCAAGAATTCCCGTGCGGTTTTCTCGAATTCTGCCGCTTTCCCGAGAGAAGAGAAGATGGATAGCAATAACGACCAGGCGTTGACTTTCGAGGGGCACCTTTTGATGATCTCTTGCAATATTTCAGCCGCCTTGGCCGGACGGCCATGAGTGGCATAAAGTTCAGCTTCTTCCATCATTGAGTCTTCTTCGGTCACTTCCTTGTCGGTTTTTTTGGCGGGTGACAGGAAGGGGGCGGCGGCTTCACTTCTGGCCGGGCTAGACTTGGGAGAAGCAACATCGGACGGGGCGGCAACATTGGCTTGGGAAGACGCAACTTGTGAAGGTTTGGCGGCAGTTGATACCGCCATCTTTGGCGCGGTTGCAGCATCGTTCGCCACTTTCAGGATGGGGCTGGTTTCCTGTTGCGAGCTAAAACCGGCGCGTGATTTTACTTTTGTGTAATAGCGCAACCCCAGCCACAGGGCAAGGATGGCCAACACCAGTCCGAGAGCGGCAAATAGTCCATTTGGCAAATCCAGAATGTTTTGCTGAACTGCCGGCTGTTTCACGGCGGGAGTCTGCCTGGGGCTGCTTTCCTGTGCGCCTGATGTTGCCAAAAGGGAAGCTGACGGCACTGCTGTAGATGCTGCTACGATTGCCGATGATGCGGCGGGAGCAGGACTGACACCCAGCTTTGTCAATTGTGACTTGATTTCTCCCAACTCGTCCTGCAACTGTTTAACCTGATTTTGCATGGACAGGAAACTGGCCATCTGGTCATCGGCATCCAGCATTTTTTGTCGTGCCAAAAGTAAACTGCGTTCTTCGGCACTGATTTTTCCGATACGCGATTCATCAATCGGCTCACTCGAGAGTTTGAGCCTGAAAGATTCCGAACCGCCATGTTTTTCCATGGCGGTTCGCACAGGCGGCGGGCGCCGCTTATGGACGGGACGCGCCGCTTTGTCGGCAAGATGTTTTTGGACATTGGTTTGCACCTCCCCAATATCGCGATGGCTCACGACGGGAGCGGTGCCATGTGTATCAGGGGTTGTGTTTTCCGCTACCGGGGGAGTACTGGGAGCAGCAATCGGGGCTTGCGAAACGGATATATCCATATCCGGCAGGATAGTCAGCGTCTTGATTACGCTGCCCGAACCGGGGCATTTTACCTGTAGCCGCAATCTGGCGAAGGCATCGTAAAATGGCGATCGCGAACTGATGGCTACATATTGCCGCTTCCCCTCGGTTTTGAGGGACAGATTGGCTTTGGTCAGATAGCCGCTGGTATCTTCTTCATCTGCACCGGGCGCAGCCAAAGACAGGCAGGAGTCGTCAATGCGTTCGCCGTTTCCAACCGTCAGGTCAACCTGGGCAAGCAGCGGCTCTCCCAGCCTGCTTTGCAATACAACCTCGCCGATGCTGACAGCCTCAACGACGCAGGGGAACGTCAGCGCAACAGCTATGGCGAATGCCGTAATTGCGTGCGGGATGAGGAGCAGTTTTCGGATATCCATTAAGAGTAAGAGCCCAAATGTAAGGTTAAATGCAAGCGCCATGCACCTGCATCATGTCGGTTACGCCGCGAATAAC
>CAIQPV010000371.1 GCA_903873725.1 uncultured Nitrosomonadales bacterium | reverse complement strand
GTCAAGAAATGGAATTCAGTAATAATGCTCAAATGCTGTACAGTTGCCTCGCTGATTTCACCGGATTGAGGATAAAAATTTAATAAATCGAAAGGGATAAAATAATGTCAAAGAATCCTAAAGACCCAACGCTCGCGCCAAAAAGAACAGGTCTCGACGCGGCTTCTATCAAACAATCCTTTGTGGACAGGTTGACCTACTCGGTTGCCAAAGACGACATCACTGCCACGGATCGCGATTGGTTCTTCACTGCCGCGTTTGTGGCGCGAGACCGGATGATTGACCGCTGGATGGAAACCATGCGGAGTTATTACGTTAACGACGCCAAGCGCATTTACTATTTTTCCATGGAGTTCCTGATGGGGCGCACGCTGATGAACAGCCTGCATAACCTGGGCTTCGACCAACAATACCGCAAGGCGCTGAGTGAATTGGGGGTTGATCTGGATAGGGTGAGGGAGATTGAACAGGACGCCGCTCTGGGAAACGGTGGACTTGGGCGGCTTGCCGCCTGCTTTCTGGATTCCATGGCAACGCTCGAACTGCCCGGCTACGGTTATGGTATTCGCTATGAATACGGCATGTTTGTCCAGCGCATCGAAAACGGCAGGCAAATTGAGCACCCGGACAACTGGTTGCGCTATGGCAATCCGTGGGAATTCGCCCGGCCGGAGGTGTTGTATCAAGTCAAGTTCAATGGGCACGTGGTTCAATATAAAGATGATCAGGGCATAGAACGTTACCACTGGATTGATACTGACGATGTGATGGCGATGGCTTATGACACGCCGATTCCCGGCTATGGAACAAATACCGTCAATAATATGCGCTTGTGGGCAGCCAAGGCAACGCGCGATTTCGAGTTGCGCTATTTCAATGAGGGCGATTACATCAAGGCGGTGGCAGACAAAAACGAATCCGAGAATCTTTCCAAGGTGCTCTATCCCAACGACACCACTGAAATGGGACGCGAGTTGCGTTTGAAGCAACAATATTTTTTCGTGTGCGCTTCGCTGCAAGATGCTTTTTACCGTCATAGCAAACACCATCCTGATTTCGATTCCTTGCCCGACAAAGTCGCGATTCAGTTGAACGATACCCATCCGTCTATCGCCATTCCGGAAATGATGCGGGTCTTGGTGGACTTGCACCATCTGGAGTGGGGGCGGGCATGGGATATCACCACGCGTACTTTTGCCTATACCAACCATACCCTGATGCCGGAGGCACTCGAAACCTGGACGGTTGCCATGTTCGGGAAACTTTTGCCGCGCCATTTGCAGATTATTTATGAAATCAACCAGCGGTTTTTGAAAGATGTGATGCACCAGTATCCCGGGGATACCGACAGGCTCCGCCGGATGTCCATCATCGACGAAACAGGGGGCAAGCGCATTCGAATGGCCCACTTGGCGATTGTTGGCAGCCATAAAGTGAACGGAGTGGCGCAGATTCATACCGAATTGATGAAGCAGACTATTTTTGCCGATTTTGACCATTATTATCCCGGCAAGATCGTCAATATGACCAACGGCATTACACCGCGTCGCTGGCTGAATCAGGCTAATCCGCGTTTGGCAGAACTCATTTCCTCGCGAATCGGACGTGACTGGATCAAGGATTTAAGCCAGTTGAAACGTTTAATTCCTCTGGCGGACGATGCTAAATTCCGCAAGGAATTCGCAGCAGTGAAACGCGCCAACAAAGAGCGTTTTGCCGCACTGTTAAAACGCAAGCTCAACATCAACGTCAACGTCGACTCGCTTTTTGATGTACAGATCAAGCGCATCCACGAGTACAAGCGCCAGCTTCTTAATCTGTTGCATGTGGTGACACTTTATAGGCGTATCCGCGAAAATCCGGCTCTCGACTTTGTGCCACGTACCGTGATTTTCGGTGGCAAGGCGGCACCGGGGTACGCCATGGCCAAACTTGTCATCAAACTCATCAATGATGTTGCCGACATCGTTAACAATTCTCCCAAAGTGGATAACCGGCTCAAGGTGGTATTTGTGCCTAACTACGACGTTTCGACTGCCGAGGACATGATCCCCGCAGCAGATATTTCCGAGCAGATATCCACCGCAGGCACGGAGGCCTCCGGTACGGGGAACATGAAACTGGCCCTGAATGGCGCGCTCACCATCGGTACGCTGGACGGAGCCAACATCGAGATTGGCGAAGAAGTTGGCGCGGACAATATTTTTATCTTTGGCCTTACTGCGGCAGAGGTCGCCAGTACCAAGGCAAACGGCTATCAGCCTTGGGATTACTACAACGCCAACGGTGAATTGCGGGAAGTGCTCGACATGATAGGCTCGGGCTTTTTCTCGCCGGATGAGCCGAATCGTTTCAAGCCCATCGTGGATACGCTGTTACAGCATGGTGACCATTATCTGTTGCTTGCCGATTATGCGGCTTACATTGCTTGCCAGGAAAAAGTTGATGCAGCCTACAGAAATCAGGATCAATGGGTGAAAAGTGCGATACTCAACGTTGCCAATATGGGAAAATTCTCCAGCGACCGGACTATCAGCCAGTACGCCGAAGTGATATGGAATGCAAAACCGGTGCCGCCGGACGGACAATAAGATTTGAGTGGGCGCGATGTAAATAGGTATGCAAAAATTTTTCGCACAAGACGATAAGGTGCAAAGTTTATTTCAACGCACTCCATTACTTGACGGTAGCGATGCAGCACTTAAACGCGAGGAAATACGAAGCTATTTCCACGTTACCTTCAATCAATACGAACTGTTGTTCGAAACGCTGGCGCATGATGAGGCTTATTTTCACAAGCCGATTGCCTTGCGTCACCCGCTGATTTTCTATTTTGGCCACACCGCAACCTTTTTTATCAACAAGTTGCTTATCGCCGGCCTCATCACCGAACGTATCAATCCACGCTTCGAATCCATGTTTGCGGTGGGGGTTGACGAGATGAGCTGGGATGACTTGAGCGATGCAAATTACGACTGGCCAGGCGTGGCTGAAGTCAGGTCTTATCGCAATGAAGTGCGTGCCGTGGTTGACCGGCTCATCAGCAACATTCCGCTGAACTTGCCGATAGGCTGGAAAAATCCCTGGTGGATCATTCTGATGGGGATAGAGCACGAAAGAATTCATCTGGAAACCTCATCCGTACTGATACGCCAGCATGACCTGAGTCACGTCAAGAAACATCCGGCGTGGCAACCGTGTCGTTTGGCCGGGGCTGCACCGCAAAATGACCTGCTTGAGATCACGGCGGGCAAGGTTTTTTTGGGCAAGGACAAGAGCGCTTTATATTACGGGTGGGACAATGAGTATGGTTATCATGAGGCAGCCGTTCCCGTATTTCAGGCGAGCCGGTTTCTGGTGAGTAATGGCGAGTTTCTACCGTTTGTCGAAGCAGGGGGGTATGAAACGGAAAATTACTGGGAGACTGAAGGCTGGTCGTGGAAAAATTACACTCATGCCGCGCATCCCACTTTCTGGATCAAAAAAGAACATGGCTGGCGTCTGCGGATCATGCTTGAAGAAATATCCATGCCGTTGGATTGGCCGGTGGAAGTCAATTATCACGAAGCCAAAGCTTTTTGTAGCTGGAAAAAAGAACTGCTCGGTCAGTCGGTGCGGCTACCAACTGAAGACGAATGGTACCGGTTATATGAGGAAGCAGGGTTGGCCGAGATTCCTTGCGACATGCCTGCCTCGGCGAATATCCATCTGGATCATTATGCCTCCCCGTGTCCGGTCAACTCTTTCAGTCAGGGCAAGTTATATGACGTGACCGGTAACGTGTGGCAATGGACCGAGACGCCTATCTATCCTTTCGAAGGTTTTGAAGTGCATCCGTGTTACGACGATTTTACCGCCCCCACTTTCGATATGCGCCACAACCTGATCAAAGGCGGCTCATGGATATCCTGCGGTAACGAAACACTCGGCAGTGCCCGTTACGCATTCCGCCGTCATTTTTTTCAGCACGCAGGATTCCGCTACGTGGTTGCGGCAACGCCATCCATACCTTCCTCATCCGTTTATGAAACCGACAAGCAGCTTTCTGAATATGCCGAGTTTCACTATGGCGATGAATATTTCGGTGTGCCCAATTTTCCGGGAGCGCTGGCGCAGCTTGCCATTCAGGCCATGGGTGATAAACCGACCAGGCAGGCGCTGGATTTGGGCTGTGCCACCGGTCGCGCGACTTTTGAGCTGGCACGCCACTTCGCTCATG
>CAIQPV010000370.1 GCA_903873725.1 uncultured Nitrosomonadales bacterium | reverse complement strand
CGCGTAATGCCGACCGCGTCAACCTCCTGAAAAGCATCTTCACCGATGGCGCCCGTCGGTACCTGGCCGCTGATAATCACCAATGGGATGGAATCCAGATAAGCAGTGGCAATCCCGGTAACCGCATTGGTCACGCCGGGCCCCGAAGTCACCAAGGCAACGCCCACCTTGTCGGTGGAACGTGAATAACCGTCGGCGGCGTGAACTGCCGCCTGTTCGTGCCGCACCAGGATGTGTTTAACCTTATCCTGGCTGAACAGTGCATCGTAAATAAACAATACGGCCCCGCCGGGGTAGCCGAATACGTACTCGACCCCCTCCTCCTGCAAACACCTGATGGCAATTTCCGCGCCGTTCAGTTCCATGCCAGACTACCTTCCGTGTTAAAACAACTAATTTTTGAAATAGCCCGTCAAGATAAAGCCTGAACGAACTTTGGTCAACCCCCAACCCGCCATGGAATTGTTCGACCACACGTTAAACGCCGTAATTTGGTAGTATTAGCCACTGAATAAATTTGGAGTAATGCAAACTGGCCAGCCGCGACGAACTTTCCCGGTTTCTCGCTGAAACCGAGCGCCGTGCCTACAAACAGGCGCTGTTTGCGGTGCGGGACGAGCATATGGCGCTGGATATCGTACAGGATGCCATGCTCAAACTTGCGGATAAGTATGCAGGGAATCCACAGGAGGAATTGCCCCTGGTATTTCAGCGCATCCTGCAAAACACCATCCGCGACCATTACCGGCGACAGAAGGTTCGTTCAATGTGGACGACGCTGTTCTCATCGTTATCCCCGCAACACGAAGAAGATGAGCATGATCCGCTTGAAAACTTGCAAGACAAGGACAACAATAGTCAGGAGCCCGCTCCTGATGTCTCATTGGAACAGTCGCAAGTCATTGCCCTGATTGAGGAAGCTTTAATTAGCTTGCCGGCACGTCAACGCGAAGCCTTCCTGCTGCGTTATTGGGAAGACATGGATACTGCGGCTACTGCGAAGGTAATGGGTTGTTCCGAAGGCAGTGTCAAACAACATTGCTCCCGTGCGACCCACGCGCTCGCAACCGCATTGAAGGCAAAAGGAGTGGATTTGCCATGAACGAAAATTTGAATACCGAATCAATAAGGCAACTGCTTAACCGTTCATCCTGCCGGCTTCAACAGCCTGCACTGGCGCGGTTGCGTGATCTGCGCACGCAAGCGTTGGCACGCTATGATGAGCATGTCAACGCACCGGTATTCGCATGGACAGGAGCTGCTTCAACAAGCTTAGGACACACCGTTTCCCCTCATCGCGGCCATTATTACTACTACTGTGCTGCCGCCGTGCTGCTCGCTGCTCTTCTGTTTACCGGCACCACCTACTGGCAACATGTAACCGAACATGACAATAGCGAAGTTGATATTGCTATCCTGACCGACGATTTGCCAATTGATGCCTATGTGGATTGACGGTTTGCTCCGTCGGTTGATACCACTTATCGCCGCAACGTTGCTGTGCCTGCCCGTATTGGCGGCAACCGAAGCATGGACGGAACTCACCCCGATACAACAGGAGGCGCTGTCACCCCTGTCCAAGGGCTGGGACGGCCTGCCAATAAAACAACAACAGCATTTTCTCGGGCTGGTGAAACACTATCCCAAACTAACTCCTGTACAGAAAGAGCGGCTACATAAACGACTTGAGGCTTGGAGCAAACTGACTCCGGAACAACGTCGCAGGGCGCGCGAGAAATATCTCGCTTTCAGCAAAGTCCCCCTGGAAAAACGTGAACAGGTAAAACAAATGGTGCGCGAACAGGAAGCCGGCAAGGCTGCCGCAAGTAGCGTACCCTCAGTTACACCTGCGCATTAGAGATTCTTTAGTACCGGAAACCTCGCAACGGTTATTTTTGCAATTTCCCGTGGGTATAACAGATCAACGTCTTTCAACAAACCACAACATCCCTCCTGCGAGCAACAAAAACAGCATGGGAATCGCCGTCGCGCTCAGTAAAGGCTGCCAGTCGTTGAGTGCCCCCAAGCTGGCAAACAGCCGTCCAAGAAAGTGGAAGGACAGCCCCAGCACGATTCCCAAGAAAATCTTTCCGCTAACGCCGCCCTCGCGACGATGGTGTGCGGCAAACGGTAGCGCCAGCAACATCATCACCAGTACCGCGAACGGGTACACCAGTTTGGTCCACATGGCAATTTCATAGCGCGCGGTCTTCTGGTGGTTGTCACGCAGGTGCTGGACGTACTGGTAAAGGTTCCACGCCGACATTTGTTCCGGCACCACCAGCAACACGCTCAGCAAATCAGGATTAAGCACAGAATGCCATTCCATGCCGGATTGGTTATTTACTATCGTTCCCTGCTTGCTAAAACGGGTCTGCATGACATCTTCCAGTTGCCAGTGGTTCTCTTCCACAAAAGTGGCGCGTTTTGCGGCAGTTATGGAACTTAGATGGTAACTCTCGTCAAATTCATAAATGCTTATGTTCAGCAACGACGTATCCGGCATTACATTCTTCACATTGACGAAACTGCGCTCATCCTTCACCCATACCCCGGTGCGAAACTCTTTCAGGGTAACCTCTGCATTTTGCGCCTTCAGCCGGAGACTCTGCGCCATACGTTCGCTGGGGGGCGCAAGCATCTCGCCGCACAAATAGCTCAGAAGCACCAGCGGCAAACCTATTTTGAACAGTGCTCCCACCATTTGCCGCAGTGAAGCACCGGAACAACGATATACAATCAATTCTGAATTTGACGCCATCTGCACCAGCGCAAAAATGGCGCCAATCAGGATCGCCACAGGAAACAGATCGTATATATGGCTAGGCACAGTCAGCAGCACGTACAACAACACATAACCAATGTGATAGTTGCCGTGCCCCATCGTGCTCAACTCATGAATCAGATCAAGAAAGGCAAACAGCATCAACAAGGAAGTGAACACCAGCGCGATACTGGTGTAAATCTCCCGTGCCAGATAACGGGTCAGCAATTTCATCGTAACAGCCGCCGCAGGGAAAATGTCGACATCCTGTGGTAGAACAGCAACAGCATCAGCATAAACATCAGCGCGTGAATGCCCACCAACCCCATGATCGGACTAATTTTTTCCTGTCCCACCCAAGTGTTGGTCACGCTGATCATGTTGTTGTAGATCATGTAAATTACCAGCGCCATGACAAGATTAAGCGACCGGCCGGCGCGAGGATTAACAAAACTCATGGGAATAGCCAGTAGCGCCAGCACCAGTGCGCTAAGCGGCAAGCCCAAGCGCCATTCTAGTTCGCTCAAGCTCCAACTGCTGCGATTTTGCAACAGATAAAGAGTAGACAAGGACTGTGGTAAAGCTGTTTCTTGTTTTGCTTCTGCCGCCTCGATGCGCATGGCATAACGCTCGAATTCGACGATCTTGAAATCAAGCTGCCCGGGAGTACCCTCGTAGCGCGTACCGTTCAACAACACCAGAAAGCGGTCGCCGTTTGGCGCAGTTTCCTGCAAACCCTGCTTCGCCACCATAGTGCCGATTTTCCCATGTTGCACCGATTGGGCAAAGATATTGCCGATCCGGTTGTGTGCCGTATCAACATTTTCGACGAAATACACACGTTCATCATGTTTGGATTCCCGGAACGCGCCCGGAGTCGCGGCAGAAACATCATCGCGGCTATCCAGTTGATGTTTGAATTCCTGGGCCTTGGCCATTGCCCATGGAGATAAAACCAGGCTTAAAAGTGCAATCAACCCAACTATCGGGAGCGCATACGCCATCACCGGACGTATCCAGCGCGTCAAACCGACTCCGGAACAGAACCACACCACCATCTCACTATCGCGATAGCTGCGGGTGAGTGTCAGCAAAATAGACAAGAAGAGACTGATTGAAAGCAGTACCGGCAGATAATTCAGGGCGCTGAAACCCAGCAAAGCGAGCACGCCGTCCACCGCCAGTATCCCGCTGACAGATTCTCCCAAAAGACGAATTAACTGGGTGAGTATGACTATACCGAGCAGAATAGTGAATACGGGCAAACCCATGCCGACAAATTCCCGCACCAGCGCCCGGTGAAAGATGTCCCCGGACATTGTGCGCGGCGACTTCGGCTGTTGGTATTTGGACATAGGCCGCTTTGACATTTGTATATCGGTTTGCGGATAATCCCGCATCTTGCGCTACACTGGGCGCTGAGACAATTATATTGAAGGAGAAACAGGTGGAATTTAGCATAAAACAGGCAGATCCGGAAAAACTGCGTAGCGGATGCTTAGTGGTCGGGGTATTCGAAGGAGGCAAGCTGTCTGCCGCAGCGCAAGCGCTGGACAAGGCCGCCAAGCATTACCTCAGCGACGTCATCGCACACGGAGACATGGCCGGCAAGACGAGTTCGACACTCCTGTTGCAAAAAATTCCCGGTACCGCCGCAGAGCGAGTATTGCTGGTCGGTCTGGGTAAACCCGGAGAACTGAACAGCAAGGCTACAGTGGAGATTCTGCGTGCGGCTTTCGGTGCATTGAATGCCACCCCGGCCAAGGATACCGCGCTGTACCTCATTGACGATAGCATCGGTTTGGATTCCGCCTGGGTCATCAAGCAAGCGGTACTCGCCGCTTCGGAAAGCATTTACCGTTCTGACAGCATGAAGAGCAAACCCTCCAAAGCTGCGGCCTTAAAGAACATCACCTTCGCCAGTTCGGACAAACCGAATGCAGCACTAAAGACCCTGCTCGACCAAGCCGTTGCCAT
>CAIQPV010000369.1 GCA_903873725.1 uncultured Nitrosomonadales bacterium | reverse complement strand
GAAAAGCAGAAAGATAGTTTGGGAAGTCCAACAGCGCATTGCATAAAGAAACATGTTCAGTTTTTGGCACAGCAGGACATTAGATAATGCTGAATTGACATCCCTGAATGCGGCCTTTAGCGAATGACGCAAACTGGCCGTGATCTGCCCGTCGGACATTCTACGCGTCAATGCCCGCTTTACTGCAAAAGCATCGGATAGATCAAGCTGCTTTAATTGGGGCTGGAACAGGTCTTCCAGCCACTGCCCGACAACCGTGCCCATCATGTCATAGCCGCCTAAGCAGCGGTAGCGCTTGCCTGTCTGGCTGTCGTCTAGCCGGCAGATATTGTACCCGTACGTTTCTGTACCTCTCGATATGGACCAGCTGATTGCCAGATAAGTTTCCATGTCCGCCTCCTGTGGTTGAGTAGACAGAATAGGCTAATAGTTATTGCATTACAATGTGTTACGTGATAGTAGTGGCCTTTGAAATGATAGTAGATCACGATGGAATTATTAAATCAGTGGGAGCGGTGGTACCCCCCGGGGGTGGCATGGGCGGGGGTGGACAACGACGTGCGGGTACGCCCCCCTTCGCAGGGGTTGCTCTCACAACAGGGGCTATTTTTTTGAAGTCAAACAACCTAAAACTTAGCCGCCAGCTTGTTCTCAGCGGGTTGAGAGAGTGGAGTCGCTGCCGATGCCAAAACAAAAATAGCACTAACGCATAAACTCACTCCGTATTGCTACGGAAGCGTCCCCGCGAGGCGAAAACCGTAGCCGCCTTCACGGATAGTTGCTGACTTTTCCAGCAAATCCTATCTGGAATCCGAAGCCGAGGTAGAGGAATACATCACCAAGCTCAGGGCCGAGTTGATGGCTGCCATTAAAGCGGGCCAACGCGCACGGATACAATAAGGTTGCACTGGATTAAATCCCAAAAACAAAGAATAAAAATCCCAAATAGACTATACTTTAATCCCAATTAGACGAGATGCCTTGGCATGCCTGCACCTGATTCAATATCAATCTATCCGAGATATATTCAGCCGAGGGTGATGGCTGCGTTGGCGGACACGCCGGTGGTCTTGTTAAGTGGCCCGCGACAGGCTGGTAAAACCACCTTGGTGCGGCAACTGGCTGGCACCGAGCGGCGTTATCTCACCCTCGACGATGAACTCACTCGCCTGGCAGCGAAAGAAGATCCTGTTGGTTTGATTCGCAGCATCGACTGCGCCGTGATTGATGAAGTTCAGCGTGCGCCAGACCTGCTCCTGGCAATCAAAAAGGCCGTGGACGAAGATCGGCGTGCTGGGCGATTCTTGCTCACCGGGTCGGCAAATCTGATGGCCCTCCCGAGTATTGCGGACTCGCTGGCGGGGCGAATGGAAACCTTGATTTTGCTGCCACTTGCGCAGTGTGAGATCACCGTCAATCCCGAATCATCCTTGGCGTGGCTCGATTCGGTGTTCGCCGATGGCATATTGACGGCTACCCAACCCGCCGTGGGTGAGGCCCTGGCTGATAAAGTGATTCGTGGCGGGTATCCAGAGGCGCTCACTCGCGATGATAATCGCCGTCGCAGAACATGGGCTCGCCAGTACATTGATGCGCTCATCCAGCGTGACATCAAAGACATTGCCAGCATCGACAAGCTCGATCAAGTGCCGCGCCTGCTGCGGGCATTGGCACAAACCTCAGGGCAGCTCTGCAACTACAGTCAATTAGGCGGGCAAGTGGGGATCGACCACAAGACTGCCAGCAAATACATTGCCGTGTTTGAGCAAATGTATCTGTTGCAACGCGTTCCGGCCTGGTCGGGCAATCGTCTATCCCGCCTTGTCAAAACTCCCAAGCTGCAATTCCTCGATTCCGGCTTGTTGAGCGTATTGCTGGATTTTTCCGACCCCTTGCGCCAACGCAAACTGTTCGGTCAATTGCTGGAAAGCTACGTGTTCGCCGAACTGCGCAAGCAGATCACTTGGTCAGAGGGAGAATATGGCATCTGCTACTACCGCGACAAGGATCAGTATGAGGTGGACTTTGTCGTTGAAAATGCTTCCGGCGACATTATCGGCATCGAAGTCAAAGCCGCTGCCAGTGTCTCCCTAAGTGACCTTGCCGGTTTAAAACGGCTTG
>CAIQPV010000368.1 GCA_903873725.1 uncultured Nitrosomonadales bacterium | reverse complement strand
GACAGTAATTTATTTATCATTTGTATTTTCCGGAATCATCTGGGATTATATCTCTATCAGGCGTTCTGCTTGCGGGATTGTAATTCCCGGGGATTCTCGCAGGTGTCACCTTAACTTTCCATCAAACTGAAAATAAATCATGCGCACAACCAATCTGGACAAGACGGACAAATTGAGTGACGGCAATCCCCCGGTGGTGGAGGAAATCGGCAATTACAAGATTGCGCGGGCATTGGGAGCGGGGGCGACGAGCATTGTTTATCTGGGAATAGATAAAATCTCTTCAAAGCTTGTCGCGATCAAAACAATACGTCCGGAATGCCGTATCGGAATCCAGCACAAGATGTTCGCAATCGAGGCTTCCCTCTGCGGCAAGTTGAAGCACCCCAATATCGTTTCACTCATAGAAGCCAACAATAGCGACCCGGAAAAATCCTACATCATCATGGAATACGTGGAAGGTTCGTCTCTGGATAAATTCTCGACACCCGATACGCTGCTGCCCACAGAAACGGTATTGGATATTATCAGGCAGGCGGCCGAGGCTTTGAATTATGCCTTCCAGATGGGGGTCATTCATCGCGACGTTAAACCGGCCAACATCATTTTGAGGTCTGACGGACTGGTTAAACTAACCGATTTTGGCTGTGCCTTCCTGTTTGATTCGGACACAACGCAAATCTCCGGAGCAGGTAGTTTAAGCTTCATGTCGCCAGAGCAAATCAAGGGAGCAACACTCAATCACCAATCCGATATATATTCAATGGGAGCCGTACTTTATCGCCTGCTTACCGGACACAATACTTTCAACGCAACGGATAACTACGCGGCCATAAACCAGATTATCAATCACGCGCCTACTCCGATTGAAACACATCGCCTTGGATTACCCAAGGAAGTGTGCCGCATTGTAGATCGTGCGTTACAAAAAACCACCGTGGACCGCTATCAGGACTGGACAGAGTTCCTCAGCGATTTATATGCCGCATCAGGAATCAATCGTACCGAGAGTCGCATTGAGGAACGAACCAAATACGAGTTAATGAGTCGCTGTGCATTTTTTAAGGATTTCCTTACTGTTGAAATATGGGAGGTGCTGCACGCTTCGTTGTGGCGGACATTCTTCCACAATGAACAGCTCATCAAGGAAGGCGAACACGGTTTCTCTTTCTATATCCTGCTGGAAGGCAGTGTTGTGATTACCAAGAAACAACGCATGCTCAATTTAATCCAGGCCGGTGACTGCGTCGGCGAGAATGCTTGTTTGCACAAGGGTAGCCCGATCAGAGGGGCGACAGTAACGGCACAAGGTGAAGTGATTGCTTTGGAAATTTCCAAGGATCAGTTGGAAGGTTTTTCGAAAGATGTTTGCATCCGTATGGATCGCGCATTCCTCCGTTCATTGAACGAGAAACTGGCCGTATCCAATACACGCGTATTGCAATTGATGGGGATTTAAGCCATACCGCTGCATCAGGAAGGCCTGAGGAGCCGCGCAACCGGCACAACAAGGCACTGATCTCCGCCGCGCTTACCGATCCTGACAATCTGCCACTGACTGATACAGAATTAAGTTAATTCAAGCGCGGGTGCAGAATGCCATTAGGAAGCGGCACTAAGGAACAGGTAACACTTACCACCCTGTCTAACGGTGGGTGTATTGAAATACGTGGCTTATGCTTAATTTACAGACCACACCGTCTTGCGCGCAATCCAAAGACTGGGGCGAAAGTTGAAATTTCCGCCAAGTATGTGCCGCATTTCAAGGGGAAGGAACTGCGGGAACGGGTAGATTTTGATGCGTAACTTTATTTAATGGAACTTCGATTGCAAGCCATTGCCTAAATGGAACCTATAGCAAGCATTAGGTTTCATTAAATCGCATATTTACTGGTGCAATAAATTAACAGAATCATGAGTATTGGCAAGAGAATCAAAAAAGCAAGAATTAAACTTGGTTTAAGCCAAGCTCAGTTAGCTACGACTGCAAAAACTAGCCAAGAAACAATTTCAAAATATGAACGAGGCGTATCAAAAAGCCCTCGTTCAGATGTCATGTTTAGAATTGCAGCGACAATTGGGACTTCGCCGGAATATTTGCTATTTGGAACCAGGCAGAAGCATATCCGTAACACAGCCAGCGGAATACAAAATCTGGTGGATGTGTGTGTTGGCCTTTCACCAGATGCCATTGCCAAGCTTATTGCGATGGCAAAATCATTCGAGAAATAACTTTAATTTACCTTGGCTTTAAATCAGCTAACAAAAATTCCTCAGACCCGATAAGCCAACCAATTAGTGTAACTTGACGGTAATCACCAATACGCCGCAGCTAAAGATAGCCCGGCGGTTTTTATTCTCATAATCATCGCGCCTATATTTATGTTGGGGACAATTAAATAATTACATTGGGGGTTCGCAATTTTTACATTCTGAGGAATTAAGCTTCATCTTCTCCAAGCATTTT
>CAIQPV010000367.1 GCA_903873725.1 uncultured Nitrosomonadales bacterium | reverse complement strand
TGCTGAAATTGGCTTGAGGAATCTGAGGCGCCAATTAGCAAATCGGCTTTCAATCGAAGTTTTTGAAGTTCAATGTTTTGACGTACCAACTCTTTTCTTGTTTCATTGGTGTGTTCGATCAATTCATTGACTTTGGTTACCAATAGATTGATTGCAGTTGTGGGCTTTTCGGTGGAGTTAATTTTTGGGTCGGTTTCCTTCCTGTGTAGATACAAAAATATATTCGATATTTTGCAAATTGGGTTGCCATGCGCCGCAGTCGTACTTTGCAATGCATTTTTGATGAGCAATTGGATATCACCCATTACAGTCCATTCTGCTGCAGCAGCGTCAGCGCGCTGCGGGCAACATCCGGGTTGCGGTTGAGCGTGCCATTTTCGACGCTTGTTAGCCAGTTCAGGTGTTGGGCCGCTTCGGTTCGATGCTGGCGTTCAAGCAGAAAAAGTGCAAGCCCAAGACGGCCGAGATCAAACTGGCTGTTCCAAGCCAGGGCATAGGTGAAGTACATCAGCGCCTGCTGGGCATCGCCACGGCGCTGCATGGCCACTGCCAGGTTGTAGGCCACCGCGTAGCATTCAGGCACATGCGTGTGGCTGAGCCATAAGCGATACAGTGCGCAACCTAGTTCGGGTTGTGCACTTTCAATGAGGCTCTGCGCAAGTTCAACCAGCTCCATCAACGGCAGCGCACCCTGTAGGGTTCGTTGAAAACCCTGCAGTATTGCACCACGCTTCTTGTCGGTCATCGCCGCGACTACATGGCGCTCCAGCAATTGGTTGAGCAGCCGAACTTCCAGGTCCATTACCTGGCCGCGCAGGGGTTCAGCCAGCATTTGCGGCGATCCGTGAAAGCGTGTCCACAGCAATGCGGCGATTTCAGATGCTCTGTGCGTCAGCATTGCACCGCCACCACGTGTAAACACATTTTGCAGAATGCGGATATGGTCTTCCAAAAAGTCAGCTGTTTTCAGCAATTGTTGAGTGTGCTGGGCATCATGTACCCGGTAACACACGCGCGCCTCGTGGAAGTACGCGAAATCAGGGAAGCGCTCTGCCAGTCTTATCCACAGGTCCCAGTCGCCCGCGCCATGCAGCGCGCGCTCGGTTACCCAACCCAGTGACTCAAAGGCGCTGCGCCGCAGGATGGCTGCGGAGGGCGTGATGTAGCTGTCATAGGTGAGCAAATCGGCCAACTCGTCGCGGCCACCTACATAGCTTTGGTTCGGATGCCCATTGTGGCTCCTCGCGGTCAGGGCTTGCCCGTTCCCGTCTACCCACAGGCAAGGGCAGTAAGCCAGCGCCACCGACGGGTGCGCATCCATGGTGCTCAGCTTCTCTCTCAAGTGGTCTGGTTGGAAAAAATCATCAGCACAGAGGATAGTAAAGTAGCGCCCTGCCGCACAACGGAAGGCGTTGTTCCAGTTGGTGTCCGAGCCATGGTTGCGGGTGTTGCGCATCACGCGAACCTGCGGATGGGCATAGTAGGTTTGCAAAACGTCGCTGGTGTTGTCGGTGGAGTGGTTGTCAAAGACCAGCACCTCCAGATCGGGAATGCCCTGGTCGAGTGCGCTCTCGATGGCGGCGCCCAGGTAGCGGCCATACTGGTAGCTGGGAATGCAAACACTCACACTGGGCGATTCACCACGGCGATGTTTGACGTCTTTGGCGATGTGGGCACTCAGTGTGGTTATGAAGTTGTCGATGCTGAAGGGGTAGAACTCTGCCGAGGTCAAGAAGGCGGCAATACGTTCCAGATAGGCGCCATGGGTTTGGGCATCCATTGCCTGAAGATGGGCGTGTAGCTCTGCCTCGGACGTAAATAGAGTGCGGTCTATAAAACAGTCTGAAGGCACCCATTGGGCTATATTGGGTGCACCCCAATAGACCGGCACGGTACCGGCAAGCATGCAGTCGAATATTTTTTTTGTGATG
>CAIQPV010000366.1 GCA_903873725.1 uncultured Nitrosomonadales bacterium | reverse complement strand
TGATCTTCTGCAGACCAAAGTGGAGACCCTTTCTGAGCCCGTAATCCAAAAGCTCCAGCAACAGGTTCAGGCCACTGCGAAGCGTTTCAAGCTGGGGCCGGCGCGACTCGATGAATATTCCAAATTGGTTGAGACTTATTGTGGCAACGATCCCTCCGTGACCCGGGATTTGCGCCTAGCGATGCTCAAGATAGTATTGCATCGCTATAGCAAGCGGGTTCCGCAGCAGGAATTGTTGTTTGGCGAGGAGGGGCCAAGTCCAACCCGTCCCATCAAGGTTGATAATGCCATTTATGATGCCGCCTGCATACACCTGTCGCACGAGGCTGGCCGTCCCTATTATTTTGGGATTGATTCATTGTGTGACGCCTCCTCCGAAAATGCTGAAATGTTTCTGCGTATGTCGGACGCGCTGGTGAAGGCTGCGGAGGTGAATCTGTTGAAGCAGAAGCCACCATCCCTGTCCGCCAAAGAACAGCATCGCTTAATGAAAGAACGTGCCAGGGAGATTGTCGATGGCTGGTCTTTTCCCGAAGCCAGAAGATTTAAAAAAGTGGCGGATTGGATTGCTCAGAAATGTCTGGATCGGACTTGTGAGCCCAATGCATCTCTGGGGCCGGGAGCCAATGCTTTCGGCGTTCCTGCCGAACAATTTGAGACCATCGGGGCTGATTATCCGCAACTAGCTCAAGTTTTAAAGTATGCCGTGGCTTACAATGCGCTTTGTCTGGTGCCGGATACGTCTTGCAAAAATCGGATTTGGTGTCTGCTTGAACTCGGCGGCCCCCTGATTGTGCATCATGGCTTGCCTCTAAAACGCGGCGGATTTGTTGAAGGCAATGTCGCACAACTCTCCGAACTGGTATGAATCTCAAATGGAATTCATGCGTTAGCCTGTTGGGACAGGACTGCGAAGAGTTTTCGACCGATTATTTGGACCGGAAGAATCGGCGGTGTTTGATAATTGGTGGTGCAGGGTTTGACCCTCGCACCGTTGTAGTGGCGCGCCGGTTCAGTAAATTTATTAACGCGCCGGTTCGCGGAATTTTCTTTCGCGAAGAAAGGAACATGGATCAGGATCGGTTGCGAAAACTGGCCGACGAAAATCAGGCCGCCATCGCCAAAATGTTCGAGGCCAGATTTCCCATCATTTCCATTTTTGCCGACGGCATTACTCCCGTGGGAGGGCGACAAGCCGTTGCAGAACTCCACAAAGAAAACTACGATGGCATAACCGACATAGTTTTGGATATCAGCGCCTTGTCGACAGGTGTCATGTTTCCAATTACCCGTATGCTGATGGAAAAATGCGAACGATCCATTCAGGCGGGGAAAAAGATCAATTTGCACCTGTTCACCATTGAGTCACCCGGCGTCGATCATAAAATCCGCGGCATACCCTGCGAATCAGTCACGCTCATGCACGGTTTTCGTGGAGATGGTTCGCTGGAGTCAAATGCTTCAAAAGCCGTGCTTTGGTTGCCGATGTTGGCACCTGGCGCACAGGCAACATTGAAAAAAATTTACAACACACTGTCAAGTCGGCCAACCATTCCGATTGATGTTTGCCCTATTGTTCCATTTCCGGGGCATGATCCGCGGATGCCGGACAAGTTGGTGGTTGAGTTCAAGGATGAATTTGTGCGATGGCACACTGACTATCGGAACTTTCTGTATGCCGCTGAAAGTGACCCGCTTGATGCCTATCGGGCTATTTGCTCCATCCATGCAACCCGACAAAAAATCTTTGACCCTTTGGGTGGTTCGTTTCTGGTTCTATCCCCTGTGGGGAACAAATTGCTTGCAGTCGGTGCAATGCTGGCTGCAATAGAAAACAATCTGCCGGTTTACATGGTGGAATCGGTCGGATACGACGAGGACGCGGCTGATTTGACCGTGCCTGATATCGGCGACATACAGATCAACGCCTTGTGGTTGTGTGGTGAGGCTTATGATGGCTATAATCGGAATAATGATATCTAAATTCAAACAGCGGTGGCCGATT
>CAIQPV010000365.1 GCA_903873725.1 uncultured Nitrosomonadales bacterium | reverse complement strand
GGAAATCCCCATCATGGGCGACCCAGACCCGGAAACCTTGTGGCGTCTGGAATTGTTCTATAACGCCGTCGGTCTTTCGGTGGAACGCCTGACCGGCATCATGGTCTCGCCCATCATGAAAATGAGCCACGAAGGATTTGGACGCATGGTGCTTACCGCCGGACGCCTGGTCGTCATCAACAAATACCTGCGCGACGTACATCGCTTCGGCTTCAACGACATGGGAAAACTGGCTGAAGAAGGCGGCAAACTGGTGGATGCGGCGGTGGAAATGATTATCAAATTTCCGGAAGTTGCAAAGTACGGTTAAAGGAACAGACATGGAAGATATAGACACACTAAAAGCCGAGATCAAAAAGCTCAACGCCCAGGCCACGCAACTAAAGATGGATCTGCACGATTTGTCAGAAGAGCTTCCTATCGGCTGGGAGCGTATCCCGGAAGTGGCTGAGAAGACTTTTCATGCCTATCAGAAATTGACAATCGCGCGGCAGAAACTGGCGGCAAATTGAGCTTTTGTAGATTGGGTTAACGTTTTCTGCGTAACCCAACCTACGAACTCTTTTTTGAACTGCAACAAGGAGCACACTATGACATCAGTAGTAACCATCACACTGCCAGACGGACGTAGCTGGATTCCAAAATTCGTCAAAAGCATCAGTCAGGACAAATGCATCGGCTGTGGCCGCTGTTTCCGCGTGTGCGGACGCGAAGTGCTACAATTGGTCGGCATCGCCGAAGACGGCGAAATTATTGCATTGGAATTGGGTGAAGACGACGATGACGAGTATGAAAAGAAAGTCATGACCGTTTCCAACGTGAAGAACTGTATCGGCTGCGAAGCCTGTTCCAAAATCTGTCCGAAAAAATGCTACACGCACGAACCCATGGCGGCCTGATCTCCCGCTCCCCCTACGATGCCGATAACATCGGCGTATGGAATCTGCTTGGCCACTCCATAACCAAAGATGTGCTGACAGAATCTTTCGCCTGGGTCATCGCAACTTATTGTAACCCGCACTCCGATCCCTTTGTTCCGGCGCTCGGACTGGATATCAGCGCCTTTCATAAGTTGCTGCAAAGTCGCTTCCCTCATTTCACCGCTCTGCCTCAATGGTTGGAGGTCCAGGAAGGAATAGTTGGCGATGGCGGCTCGCTGGACGAGTTCCCCGACCTTCTGCAACTCCTGCTTGGCTATCGCGCCGTTGCCGATGAACATCACCGCAATGTTGCCCACCTCGTGGCTACCGCGTGTATGGGCGGCGATCACCTCTGGCAAGACCTCGGACTGCCCGATCGCAAGTCCCTTTCCGCATTGCTAACCGCCCACTTCCCTGCCCTGGCCGCAAAAAACAGCGGTGACATGAAATGGAAAAAATTCTTCTATAAGCAACTCTGCGAACGCGAGGGCATTAACGCCTGCCGCGCGCCAAGTTGCGCAGCCTGCTGCGACTATGCCAAGTGCTTCGGGGCGGAAGAAGGTGAGGCGATTTTCTTTCTATCCCTTCCTCCTTGAGTAGAGGAGGCGAGGCAAGATTCTTGAGTAAAAAAGCCCGGCACTTTCGTGTCGGGCTTTTCACCAAATCAATGACCGATTAGGGTGCCTGGATATTGGATGCTTGCTTTCCTTTGGGGCCTTGTGTCACGTCAAACGTGACCTTTTGCCCTTCTGTAAGTGTCTTGAAACCGTTCATATTGATTGCGGAAAAGTGCGCGAACAAGTCTTCGCTGCCATCATCCGGAGTAACAAATCCAAAACCCTTTGCATCATTAAACCATTTAACTTTACCAGTTGCCATGTGATTGCTTCCTTATTAAAAAAGCGGGAAAACTCCCGCAGAACTATCTGAATCGAAGATTGCACATGGAAAAACCAGTACTGCAAAAACTTTGAATCAAATCCCAACGTGGCTTGTACGCCGCTTTGGCGGGTAAAGTCAAGCGAAATCACAAAAAACACCTTGCAGCAAGTAAAATTTACCGGCTGCGATTTTCAATTCGCAGGTTTTCTTGATTCCAAGTGGCGCGGGAATTAAAACCTTACATTTTGAACGGATGCCGCAGCACGATTGTTTCATCGCGATCCGGACCGGTGGAAACCATATCTATCGGCACACCGCATACTTGCGCAATCCGCTCCAGATAGTTGCGTGCTGCTTTGGGCAGATCTTCGTAGCGTTGCACGCCCAGCGTGCTCTCGCTCCACCCCGGCATTTCTTCATACACTGCCTGGCAATCCGCCAATGCATCCGCGCCAACCGGCAGAATATCGCTATCCATACCGTTGATGCGATAACCGACCCCGAGACTCACGATTTCCATGCCATCCATCACATCCAGTTTAGTCACGCACAAACCCGAAACACCGTTGATCTGAATTGAGCGTTTGAGAGCGGCAGCATCGAACCAGCCACAGCGCCGCGCCCGCCCGGTGACAGAGCCAAATTCATGACCGCGTTTTGCCAAACCCTCGCCTATCGGATCGCGTTTGTCAACCGCGTCATATAACTCGGTCGGGAAGGGGCCGGAGCCGACACGCGTAGTATAGGCTTTGGTAATGCCCAACACGTAATTAAGCATTTGCGGCCCGACCCCGGCACCCGCGCATGCCGCACCGGCAACACAGTTGCTGGAAGTGACGTAGGGATAGGTTCCGTGGTCAATGTCCAGCAACGAACCTTGTGCGCCCTCGAACAACAGGTTCTGCCCGGCCTGATTGGCTTCATACAAGGCACGCGGCACATCCATCACCAGCGGCTTGATGCGTTCGGCAAGCACCAGGGTTTCATCCAGTGTCTTCTGGAAATCTACCGTTGGTGCATGGAAATAATTTTTCAGCACAAAGTTGTGATAATCCAACACTTCACCCAGCTTGGCTGCAAATCGCTCGCGATAAAAAATGTCCTGCAAGCGTATCGCGCGGCGCGCCACCTTGTCCTCGTATGCGGGGCCGATACCGCGACCTGTGGTGCCGATCTTGGCATCGCCTTTCGCCAATTCGCGCGCCTTGTCGATCGCTTCGTGATAGGGCAAAATCAGCGGGCAGGCTTCGGAAATTTTCAGGCGGCCATAAACATCGATTCCGGCCAGCGCCAGTTCATCCATCTCCTTGAGCAAAGCATGGGGCGACACTACCACACCGTTACCGACATAACAGATTACCTGATCGCGCATGATGCCCGAGGGGATCAGACGCAACACCGTTTTCTTGCCATTGATAACCAGCGTATGCCCCGCATTATGACCGCCCTGAAAACGCACCACGCCTTGCGCATGGTCTGTCAACCAGTCAACGATCTTGCCTTTTCCTTCATCGCCCCATTGGGTGCCGATTACCACCACATTTTTTGACATTGCCGATCCCTGATTTTCTATTGAAATTTGTTATTTGAAACCACCCACAACCCATCCTGCTGCACCAGTTCGCGGTCACAATTCAGCTCGTGGCATTGCTCCGTGTCACCCAGCAAATCCACCACCACGGCATGCCCCTGCGAGCGCAACTGCGCTATTTTTTCCTGTAGAGCTCCGTCATCACGGTAAGGTGCCAGAATGCTCATAGGCTGCGCCTGCTTTTCCAGCAAGCCGTGCAACTGGCGCAAATCCATACTGAATCCGGTGGCAGGACGCGCGCGCCCGAAACTTTTACCCAAATCATCATAGCGTCCGCCCAAGGCAATGGCATCGTGGCAACCCGAGTGATAAGCCGCAAACACCATACCGCTGTGGTAGTGATAACCGCGCAGTTCAGCAAGGTCTATTCCTACACTATTGGCCAGTGGCTGCAAATGTACGGCGGCCTGCTCCAGTTCATGAAGCGCATCTGTGACTTCAGGATAATCCGGCAATGTCGCGCGGGCGCGGGCAATCACTTCCACCCCGCCATATAACTGCGGCAAGGCCAGCAAAGCATCCTGTACACTCTGTGGCAATCCCCTGACCAAGGTGCGCAACGCCGGTGTATCCTTGCCTTGCAGGGCAACAAATAATTCCGACTCCAATTCCTTGGCAATTCCCGCGTATTTTACCAATGCCCTGAACAAGGCAACATGACCCAGGTCGAGATAAACATTTTCAACGCCGAGCGCAGCCAACACCTGAAGCATCAAACGCTGCACTTCGAGATCGCTCTCCAAACCGCTGTGTCCATACAGTTCCGCACCGATTTGCAAGGGCTCGCGAGTGCGCATCAGTCCCGCCGGCTGGGTATGCAACACGCTGCCCGCGTAACACAGGCGGGTTACTCCCTGACGGTTAAGCAAGTGCGCGTCTATGCGGGCCACCTGCGGTGTGATGTCGGCGCGCAAGCCCAGCGTGCGTCCGCTCATTTGGTCAACCAGCTTGAAGGTGCGCAAGTCCATGTCCCGGCTGCCGTTGACCAGCAGCGACTCGGCATATTCCAGCAGCGGCGGCGCCACCAACTGATAACCTGACAGGCGCAGCAATTCAAGAGCATCCGCACGCATTTTCTCGATGCGCCATGCCTCGTCCGGCAGCATGTCCTGAATGTATTCCGGCAGTAGCCAATTCGAATTCGTCATTGCTTATTTCGCCCAATACAACAATAGCAGACCTGACAACATCGAAGTCATTCCTATGAAACGCAGTTGTCCGTCGGTGAGTTGCACCAATTTTCGGAATGTGTCGCGCCACTGGGAAGGAAACAGGAATGGCATGATGCCCTCAATGACCAGCATTAATGCCAATCCGATCAACCAATAATCCGACATCCGGGTACCTCTAAAAATCCAGATTTCATCCCAACTGCCGTGTTGCGGAAAAAATTTCTTGCTCACATATAAAACATATGCTGCGCGGCGATATTTTCCCCGCGCCTTGCATTTGGGCGAACTCTGAATTTTTAGAGGTGCCCATTT
>CAIQPV010000364.1 GCA_903873725.1 uncultured Nitrosomonadales bacterium | reverse complement strand
TCTTCCACCATGTGCGCAGGCATTCGAGCAGAACAGGAGAAAGCATCGCGTAGCGATCCTTGCTGCCTTTGCCCTGTTCGATGCGTAGCGCCATGCGCTGGCTGTCGATGTCACTCACCTTCAGCGCCAACACTTCACCGGAACGCAATCCTGCACCGTAGGCAACCGATAGTGCAGTCTGGTACTTCAGGTTTCCGGCAGCGGCGATCAGGCGTGCCACTTCTTCACGGCTTAATACCACCGGCAGTTTGTACGGAACATGCACCGGTTGCATCTTGTTCATCAGCTCGGCACGACCCACCGTCGTCTCGAAGAAAAACTTTAACCCGGTGATCGCCGCATTGATTGAAATGGGCGAGAGGCCATGGTCGACCATATACAACTGGTAGCACCGCAAATCTTCATCCTCGGCTGTGTCGGGTGATTGCCCCAGGAAGGCGGCGAACTGCTTTACTGCGCGGAGATATTGGCTTTGTGTCTTGGGGTTGAGCTTGCGCATCCGCATATCGTCGAGAAAGCGTTGGCGCAACGGACTGATGGTTTGAATCGTTGTATTCATGATGCTGCTCCTTGTCGAAAAATGAGGCGGGTTGCCTCACTTCCCAACTTAAGGAACAGCACATTACTGTCAACTACCTACAACCTTTGACCAACCATTGGCGTATCAACGGAGCTCCCCTACCGCGAAGCGGTTTCGTCCATTGGTCGGCAATGGGTTATTTGGAGAAATTAGACCCGCCGAATTGCTTGTAGCGAAGCGGTCACTCGCCAAGGGCAACAACGGGGTTAAGTGTGACAGTCAGCATCTTCAAATGCTTGCTCTATACCGGACATTGACGCATGCTGCAACAATACCATTCCATAATAAAAAAATAACCCGGTGAAGTATTAATTGACACTTAAAACCTGTCTGTCGAGAAAATCGGAGGGATGACGCGCCAACGTCAGTGCGTGGTCATGATAATAGTGACGTTCCATATCCGCAATTTGCAGATTGACTTTGAAGATGGTTGCTTTGATGGCCATAAGTTTTCCAGGTTACTCCACTACCCGCCCGCGCATAGTCTTTACCACCCCGCGCCTGACCTTGCTCTCCAACCGCTTCTTCTGCGAACTGCGCGTGGGTTTAGTTGCGCGACGGACAGCAGGCAAAACCGCAATGCTTTGCACCAATTCTTTCAAGCGCCGCAAGGCCTCGCCGCGATTCTTGTCCTGGCTGCGGAATTCTTGCGCTTTGATAATCACCACGCCTTCTTTGGTAATGCGCTGATCGTTCAACTTGGCGAGCCGTTCCTTGAATTCTTCTGGCAGCGAAGACGCAGCAATATCGAAACGCAAATGGATTGCGCTGGAAACCTTGTTTACGTTTTGCCCGCCCGCTCCTTGGGCACGTATGGCGCTGATCTCGATCTCGCAGTCCGGGATGATCACGTTGTGGGCGATGTACAACATCTACATTACAGTAATACTGACATCGCCCAGCGTCACCACCGACCCCGCACGAATTTTGCAAGTTTTGCGCAACTCGATATGTCCATCTACTGATACGACACCTTCCGCGACCAGCGCCTTGCCCGCGCCGCCGCTGTCGCATACCCCAACCAACTTTAGCAACTGGTTGAGTTCGACATATTCGCCCTTGAGTTGGAACCCTAGTGGTTGCATCACAATTTCACCGCGTGTTCGCGTGTGGTGTGGAACACTACTTTCGGCCAGCGTTCCTGCGTGAGTTTCAAATTGACGCTGTTCGGCGCGAGGTAGGCCATGTTGCCTGCGGCATCGTAGGAGACGTTGTTGGATAGCGCTTTCTCGAAATCGGCAAGCATTCTCCTGTCGTCGCAGGTAACCCAGCGCGCACTGGTGGTGCTGGTTCCTTCGAACACCGCGTCCACTCCGTATTCACCTTGCAGGCGGCTGGCGACCACGTCGAACTGCAACACGCCGACCGCACCCAAAATCAAATCGCCGCCATTGCCCGGTTTGAATACCTGTACCGCACCTTCTTCACCGAGTTGCTGCAAGCCTTTGTGCAGTTGCTTGACTTTGATAGGATTGCGGATGCGCACCGAGCGGAAAAAGTCCGGCGCAAAATATGGGATGCCGGTGTACTGCAATACCTCACCTTCCGAGAAACTGTCGCCGATCTGCATATTGCCGTGGTTGGGCAGGCCGATGATGTCGCCCGCGTAAGCTTCTTCCACTTGTTCGCGACTGGAGGCCATGAAAGTCACCACATTAGACACGCGAATCTCGCGGTTGATGCGCAGATGCTTGATCTTCATACCGCGCTCGAAATGGCCGGAACACACGCGCAGAAAGGCAATGCGGTCGCGGTGATTGGCGTCCATGTTGGCTTGTATCTTGAACACGAAGCCGGAGAAGGCTTGCTCGGTAGGTATTACCGTGCGCACTGTGGCATCGCGCTCGATCGGTGCGGGTGCCCAGTCCAGCAGTGCGTTGAGAATCTCGCGCACGCCGAAGTTGTTGATCGCCGAACCGAAAAATACCGGCGTCTGCTTGCCATCGAGAAAGCGTTGCAGATCGAAGGGGTGCGAAGCGCCGTTCACCAACTCCACTTCCATCTTTAGTTGTTCGATCTCC
>CAIQPV010000363.1 GCA_903873725.1 uncultured Nitrosomonadales bacterium | reverse complement strand
CTTGTAATGCTTTTCTGTTTTTTCCATCCCAACACCTTAACCTCTCCAAGGTGTTGCAGTTGGTTTTTGAGCGCGCCCTGCCTATACTGAGCCGGACAAGCCAGCACAAATAGAGTGAAATCGGCGGAGTCCATTATTGATGATGCCGGATTATTGAGTGCGCCGTGCCTCAAGATCGTCAAGCAACCCCGGATGAGCGCAGGACGCGGGCCGTAACTCGTCAATCGGCCGCAACTACCCGATTCTTGCCGGCCTTTTTCGCCTGGTACATGGCTTTGTCGGCACGCGCAATCACATCCTCCGCTGATTCGTTGGGGATTCGCAATGCCACGCCGGCACTGAAAGTAATTAGTTTGCGTTCATTATTGTGCAGAAAAAACTTTTTGGTCAGTTCACGCTGCAGGCGGGTGACGGTTGCCATTGCTTCTTCCAGGGCAGTTTCGGACATGATGATGACGAATTCTTCTCCGCCGTAACGTGCCACCGCATCGGTCGGGCGCAAGGTTTCCTTAATGACAGTGGTCAAGTGCACCAGCGCATGGTCACCGGCTTGATGACCCAGAGTGTCGTTGAGTTGCTTGAAATTGTCTATGTCGAGCAGCGCCAGGCTGATCGGCGTTTGCTGGCGGTCGGCGCGCTTGATCTCCCGATCCATGGACTCATCCATCCCTCGGCGGTTGAGCGCACCGGTAAGTTGGTCTTCGTGCATCTTTTCGCTGACTTGTTCCAGTTCTTCTTCAAGTTGTTTGACGCGCTCTTCGGCATCATGGGCCTGTTTGCGGGTATTGACCAGCTCGTCATGTGATTGCTGCGCGCTGGACTGGATCGCGCGCGTGTCGCGCATGATGTCATCCAGAAGGTGGCTTAGTTCAGTAAGGTTGTCGGTGCCGCCTATTTTTTGGCTATAACTTTCAATCTTGGAGTGGTACTCGCCTGTTTGCTCGGTTACCTCGCCCAGCCGGTCGATGAAGGTAGTCATCAGACTTTTCAGCGTGGTCTTGGCATCAACCAGGCTTTGCTTGAGGAAACCCTGCTTGATAATGGCATTGCGCAGGTTTCGTTCCGCATCGGCGATAGTGCGTTTGTCCATCGGGCGCGAGATGATTTCCTGCAGTGTGGCAATCTGTCCGTGCAGCCATTTGTCATCGGATGCCAATTCGCCCACGTTGTCCACCAGCAAGCGTAGCAGGCGTATCACGCCTTCCTGTATTTTGGCTTTGTCGCTGTCACGCAATTCCAGTTTGATCCAATATTTGCGCAGATGTTTGGACAGTTGGATAATCTGGTCATAATCGCTGGTGGCACGCGCCTGCTGTGCCAACGCCTTGATGTCAGTTGCCAGGTCCGGCTCACTGGTGAGTGAACTTTCCAGGGTTTGCGCCAATAACTCCCGCAGTTGCGAGACCATTTCGGCATGGGCTTTTGCCCCCGGAGTGACCGTTGCGGCTACGGGCGGTGTGGTGCCGGCCGCAATCGGCTCAGGCGTTGTCGGAATCAATTCACCCAGACTGGATGCGGTTGGCGCATCGGACCAGGAATGCAATAGCCCCTGTAATTTTTCAAATAACGTTTCGCTGCTGGATGAGAACTTGTTCAGTACAGTTTCGAGCCCGTCCTTTTTTCGTGAAACGGTGATGCCCTTGTGCGGTGTGTCGAGCTGTTTCAGCAGATCGCGGATCAGTTTGGGCCACGCCAAAGCTGATTTCGCCTGTTCACCGGTTAATGGCACGGATTCCGGCGATCCATTCGCTGTGCCGGCGATCTCGTGGTACACACGCGCATAGTTCTCGGGCGTCGGGACAAGCTTGCGCACTGCCAGGGTTTTTAAAGTATCCCGTGCGATTTCGGGAGCGGTCAGGGGTGTTGTCATGTGCGAACCTTTTATTACTGGATAGTGCCCGCCATCAACAATACGACAGACGGGCCAAACTGGAAACAAGAACCACTTTCATGTCCACCAAAATTGTCCGACAGGCTGATAAATCGTCATCCCCCACAAGGCGAATGACTGATCATCCGAGTATGATTTTGCCATGCTATTCGATCAGATGGTTGTTGATCGCGTAACGGACAGCTTCGGCATTATTCTTCAACTGCATTTTTTCCAGCATTCGCGAACGGTACACGCTGACCGTCTTGGCACTGAGCGACATGATATCTGCCATCTCGCTCAGGCTCTTGCCGGCAGCCATCAGGCAAAGCGTCTGGTATTCGCGGTTGGACAAAATTTTGTGCGACACATCCTGCGGCTTGTCATTTGTCAGATTGTTGGCCAGTTGTTCCGCGAGTTCGCTGCTGATGTACTTTTTCCCGCTGGCAACCTTGCGTATGGCGGTCACCAGTTGCGACGGTGCACTTTGTTTGTTCATGTAACCGGCCGCCCCGGCCTTGATGGAACGCAAGGCATACTGCTCGTCCGGATGCATGCTGAGGATCAGGACGGGCAGGGCAGGGCATTGCAGTTTCATTTGTTTGAGCACGTCGATACCATACTTGTCAGGCAATGTAATGTCGAGTAGCGCAATATCGTACTTGTTGTCGCGCACCATCCTGATCGCCTCCATGCCGGTTTCGGCTTCACCGGTTACCCGTATGTCACTGGTGTCATCCAATATCTGTTTCAGCCCTTTGCGGATCAGGGCGTGATCGTCCACAACCAGCACATTTATTATCATCGTCATTTCCGCTTGTCCATGTGCATTAAAAAAGCGTTCGTTGCGGCATCATGTCATTACTTGCCGGTAACGGAGATGCGTGGGGGATATGCACATCAACCGTGGTGCCCCTGCCCGGCTTGCTGCTTATCAGTACCTTCCCATTGAAATGGGCGACGCGTTCCTGGATGCCGCGCAGGCCGAAGGAGCGCGGTTTCTGGCGATCAACCTCCTTGAATCCGCAGCCATTGTCGCTGATGACCAGATCCACACCTTCCTTGCGGTTGGCAATATCCACCGTTACCTCGCTGGCTTTGGCGTGCTTCATGATGTTGGTCAGGGTTTCCTGAAAAATCCGGAACAGGGCAATCGAGGCATCAGGGCTGATCTCCACACCCTCGTCCACCTGATTGATCGGACAGGAAATGCCGGTGCGTTTTTCGAATTCCTCGGCTTCCATTTCAATCGCCGCGATGATGCCGAATGAGTCCAGCACGCTGGGGCGCAGAGTGCGCAAAATATTGTTGGCGGATTTCATACACCGGTCCACCAGCGCTTCGATGCCCTTTGCCTTGGCCAGCAACTCGGGCTGCCGTACATCAAGGCGTTCACACAGCCAGGCGATGTCAATCTTGATGGCGGTTAGTGTACCCCCCATGTCGTCGTGAATATCGCGAGCGATATGAAGACGCTCCTGCTCGCGCGCATCCTGAATGTGCGAGGATAATTCTCGCAACTGCTCCTGGGATTGCTTCAGCCCTATCCCGGCAAATTTGCTTTGGCTGATGTTGGTCATGATGCCTTCCCACAACACATCCCCGTTGTCCATTTTGCAAGGGGTGCAACGCATATTGACCCACTTGATTTTGCCGTTTTGCGCCATTACGACACGCCCCTCCCAGTTCCAAAGTGTCAGATTGTTCGCCGAAGCACTCATGGATTGTTGGAAAGAAGCGCGGTCGTTGGGGTAAAGAATATTCTGGAACAAGTCTGAATTCTGCTTCAAGTCCAGCGGTTCAAAACCGAGCAGGGAGCGACCGCCTTCGCTGACATAAGGGAAAGACATGATACCGTTGTTATCAAGCAACAATTGGAAGGCCATGCCCGGCAGATTGGAGATAAAAGAATGCAGGCGCGCCTGGTATTTTTGCAAGGCGAGTTGCGCTTCACTATGTTCACGGCGGGTACGCACCTCGCGCAGGCTGTGCTCAATGGCGGGCGCGAGGAAGTTCAGGCTGTCCTTGAAAATGTAACCGCCGGCACCGGCCTGGATAGCCTGGGTGATTGTTTCTTCACGATGATCATGCGACAGGAACAAAAAGGGCAGGTCAATACCTGCCGCCTGCATCAGTTTAAGTGCGTCCGGGCCGCAGAAACCGGGCGGATCGTAGCTGCACAGGACGACATCCCACTTCCCTTCCGTCAGGGCATTTTGCATGGTGGCAGCATCACTAACCTGCAAGTATTCGACCGCGTAGCTGTTTTGTTTCAGTTTGGCAATTGTACGCAGGGCATCGTCGGGGGATGCCTCAACCAACAGTACGCCAAGCTTTTTTTTGGTCGTCATAGCCTTTTAGGGTCCCTTTTACAATATTCCCGAAGATTGCTTATCTTTAATAAACACACAGAGTAAATTGCCGACTACCGAAGCGAACACGGGACCTCGGGATAGGGCTGAATAAAGTAGCCATTATAATTGAGAAGTCCGTCTTTTCCAGAATTTACGGGGTTGATCTCAAGTTTTCCACGGCATGCCGATAATTAATCCAAAGGTTAACAAATTTGAGTGGGGTGGATCATGATTACTTTTACTGTATGGGGATTCATATCAGAGGGCGGCAAATATTTTGAT
>CAIQPV010000362.1 GCA_903873725.1 uncultured Nitrosomonadales bacterium | reverse complement strand
TCATTCCCACTCAATAGTAGCAGGCGGTTTGCCGGAGATATCATAAACCACCCGGTTGATGCCGCGCACTTCGTTGATGATCCGGTTGGAAACTTTACCCAGCAAAGCATGCGGCAATTCTGCCCAGTGGGCGGTCATGAAATCCTGTGTCTGCACGGCACGCAAGGCCACTACCCATTCGTAAGTGCGGCCGTCGCCCATCACGCCTACACTTTTAACCGGTAGAAATACGGCAAAAGCTTGCGAGGTAAGTTCATACCAAGTCTTGCCGCTGGAATCGCAAGTGTTGCGTAACTCTTCGATGAATATGGCATCGGCGCGGCGCAACAGTTCGGCATATTCGTGCTTCACTTCGCCCAGAATACGCACCCCCAAACCGGGACCCGGGAAGGGATGGCGATACACCATGTCTGGAGGTAAACCGAGCGCGACACCAAGCTCGCGCACTTCGTCCTTGAACAATTCGCGCAACGGTTCTAGCAGCTTGAGGTGGAGCGTGTCGGGAAGCCCGCCGACGTTGTGGTGCGACTTGATGGTGTGTGCTTTCTTGGTCTTGGCCCCTGCGGATTCAATCACATCGGGATAGATGGTTCCCTGCGCCAGCCACTTTGCCTGCTTCAACCTGGCAGACTCGCGCTGGAATACTTCGACGAATTCTCGCCCGATGATTTTGCGCTTTTGTTCAGGATCAGAAACGCCGACCAGATGTTTCATGAATTCTGCGCTGGCATCCACATGGATCACTTTCACGCCCAGATTATTCGCAAACGTCTCCATTACCTGCGCGGCTTCGTTCAAACGCAATAACCCATTGTCCACGAACACGCAGGTCAGTTGTGCGCCAATGGCGCGATGCAGCAAAGCTGCTGCAACGGAAGAATCCACGCCACCTGACAAGCCAAGTATCACTTCTTCATTGCCGACCAGTGCACGGATTTTTTCTACCGCCTCGGGAATATAATCCGGCATGTTCCAGTCCTGCCCGCAACCGCAGATGTCATGCACGAAGCGCCCAAGCAACGCCTTGCCCTGATAGGTATGGGTAACTTCCGGGTGGAACTGCACCGCGTAATAGCGGCGCGTCTCGTCTGCCATGGCGGCAATCGGCGTGGCATCATTGGAAGCGATCACGGAAAAACCGGGCGGCAGTAAAGTCACCTTGTCGCCGTGGCTCATCCAAACGTCGAGCAGGCCGTGCCCTTGTTCGTTGGTTTTGTCCTGTATGCCTTGAAATAATTTGGAGTGCCCGCGCGCGCGGATTTCCGCATAACCGAATTCGCGTACTTTACCACTCTCCACCATTCCGCCGAGCTGTGCGGCCATGGTCTGCATGCCATAGCAAATACCCAGCACCGGCACGCCCAATTCAAAAACAATCTGCGGCGCCTTCGGTGTTTCATTTTCATACACCGAGTTGGGGCCACCGGAAAGTATGATCCCGACCGGATTGAATTCACGAGTCGCCTCCTCCGTCATATCCCACGGATGCAGCTCGCAATAAACATGGGCTTCGCGAACTCGCCTGGCAATAAGCTGCGAATACTGAGAGCCAAAATCTAGAATCAGAATTTTTTTATGGAGCATAGATTTATGTGGACCGTGAAGAGTAAAAATATTTCAACCCCTTGGCCAGTGACATGGGTATGTTGGGGCTCAATGGATTCACGCTTACTCGCATCCGCGAAGGCTCAATGATTAAATCCATATCTTCCATCGGAATTGCGCCAAGCAATACTTGATTACCCATTACCAGCGCTCCCGTAAAGCATTCCCTGCCCAGCAATGAAAGCTTGACCGGGCCAACATAATCAATCAAATGAGATTTGCCATCTGCTGTCTGCACTTCGCGTTGTTTCAGATGGCCCAATTGCAACTGCACAGCCAAGTGTTCCGGGATACACAAGTGCAACGCTCCCGTATCCACCAACGCAGGCGCACTGATCTCTTCTAAATCCGGTCGTGCTTGATTTGCCAATCTTAAATCTGCGTAGATGATGCCCATAATCTGTTACCTTAATCTATATGATAATTCGGCGCTTCCTTGGTGATCTGCACGTCATGCACATGCGATTCCCGTATGCCCGCAGATGTAATTTCGACGAACTCGGCTTTGGCATGCATGGTGTCAATATCCGGGCAACCGAGGTAGCCCATGCTGGAGCGCAGGCCACCCATCAACTGGTGGATCACAGCCAGCACACTACCTTTATAAGGCACACGTCCTTCAACGCCTTCCGGTACCAGTTTGTCTTGGTTACCGTTTTCGTTGTCCTGAAAATAGCGGTCGCTGGAGCCCTGCTGCATCGCGCCAAGACTCCCCATGCCGCGATAGGATTTGTATGAACGACCCTGGAATAATTCCACTTCGCCGGGGGCTTCTTCCGTCCCGGCAAACAGCCCGCCCAGCATAACCACATTCGCACCGGCTGCAATCGCCTTGGAAATGTCGCCGGAGAAACGCACCCCCCCGTCTGCAATCAATGGAATTCCGGTACCCTGCAAGGCACCGGCCACATTCTGGATGGCGGTGATTTGCGGCACTCCCACCCCCGCAACCATGCGTGTTGTGCAGATTGAACCGGGACCGATGCCGACCTTGACTCCATCCGCTCCGTGATCCAGCAAGGCCTTGGCAGCCGATCCGGTGGCAATATTGCCGCCGATGACTTCGACCTGCGGGAAGGTTTTCTTAACCCATTGCACGCGATCCAGCACGCCCTGTGAATGACCGTGCGCAGTATCCACAATCAGCACGTCCACTCCAGCTTCCACCAGCAGCGTAGCGCGTTCTTCCGTGCCTTCACCCACCCCTATTGCCGCACCCACACGCAAGCGCCCCTGTTCATCCTTGCATGCCTGGGGATGTTCACTGGACTTGAGAATGTCTTTCACAGTAATCAGACCGCACAATTCGAACGCATCATTTACGACCAGCACACGTTCGATACGGTACTGATGCATCAATACGCGGGCCTCATCGCGGCTGGCATTTTCCTTGACCGTAATTAACCGCTCGCGGGGGGTCATGATATTGAGAATAGACTGGTCGAGATTGGTTTCAAAACGCAGGTCACGGTTGGTGACAATGCCGACCACCTGTTTGCCGTCGACCACGGGAAGACCGGAAATCTTGTGCTGGCGGGTGAGATTCAACACGTCACGCACGGTCATGCCCGGTGCAATGGTTACGGGATCTTTCACCACCCCGCTCTCGAAGCGTTTGACTTTGGAAACCTCGAACGCCTGCGCCTTGGAGGTCATGTTCTTATGCACGATGCCGATGCCGCCCTCCTGTGCCAGGGCAATCGCCAGGCGAGCCTCGGTGACAGTATCCATCGCGGCAGACAACAGCGGAATGTTCAGGGTTATGTTGCGGGTAAGCTTGGTGCGCAAACTGACATCACGCGGCAGAACATTGGAATGTGCCGGAACCAGCAGGACATCGTCAAAGGTTAGTGCCTTCTGGGTAATACGCATGGTAAACGTCCTCTGCAAAGCGGGTCATTATAACAAATTTACACGATACCCCAAGAATCAAAGTTGCATGTGAAACCGGCAGGACGGAGACAGCTCCTTTTACTTGTCGGCAAGTGTACTCAAAACGTAACGATCAAACCTCTAATTCAACCGAACCGACACATTGGATACTTTTGCGTATAGACTATCAGGATCATGACAACTGATATTGGAGTCGCAGCCCGGCAATTTTTACGTGACGTTTTCGGTTATGCGGACTTTCGCGGCGCGCAGCAGGCGATTGTTGAACACGTCGCGGCTGGCGGCGATGCGCTGGTGCTGATGCCAACCGGCGGCGGCAAGTCGCTGTGCTACCAGATTCCCGCCTTATTGCGTCCGGGCGTTGGAATTATCATATCACCGTTGATCGCGCTGATGCAGGATCAGGTTGATGCACTCAAGCAGTTTGGCGTGAATGCAGCGTTTTTAAATTCCAGCCTGGATGCCGATGCTGCGCGCGAGGTTTGGAAAAGTCTGCTGCGGGGGGAATTGAAGCTGCTGTATGTTGCCCCGGAACGGCTGATGACGGAAGGTTTCCTGGATCTGCTGGAACGGTTGCAGGAAAACAGCGGGCTGGCACTCTTCGCCATAGACGAAGCCCATTGCGTCTCCCAATGGGGACATGATTTCCGTCCAGAGTACCGCGCGCTGACTGTGTTGCACGAACGCTTCCCTGACGTTCCCCGTATCGCCCTGACGGCAACTGCCGACACGCCGACGCGGCGTGAGATCATCGAGCGACTGACGCTGGAAAAGGCGAGCCAGTTCGTCTCCAGCTTCGACCGCCCCAACATCCGCTATCGTGTCACGCAGAAAGCCAATGCTCGCCAGCAGTTGCAGACATTCCTCGAAGCAGAGCATCCCGACGATGCCGGCATCGTGTACTGCCAGTCGCGCAAAAAGGTCGAGGAAACTGCCTCATGGCTCAAGGAACAGGGATGGGATGCATTGCCCTATCATGCCGGGCTTGACGCTGCCACGCGCAACTCAAACCAGAAAAGATTCCTGCGCGAAGAAGGTGTTATCATGGTCGCCACCGTCGCATTCGGCATGGGCATAGACAAACCCAATGTGCGTTTCGTTGCACACCTCGACTTGCCCAAAAGTTTGGAAGGTTACTATCAGGAAACCGGCCGCGCCGGTCGCGACGGCTTGCCTGCAAATGCATGGATGGCTTACGGACTGGGGGATGTGGTAACCATGCGGCAAATGCTGCTTTCCGGAGATGCATCCGAAGAGCGCAAGCGCGTTGAATTGCAAAAGCTTGATGCGCTGCTGGGTTTCTGCGAATCCACCGCCTGCCGCCACCAAATCGTCCTGCGCTACTTCGGCGAGGGGCATCCCGGTAATTGCGGTCAATGCGACAACTGCCTGACTCCCGTGGATACCTGGGACGCGACCCAGGCAGTACAGATGGCGCTGTCTTGTGTCTATCGCACCGGCCAGCGCTTCGGCGTTGCTCACCTGACAGACGTGCTGCTCGGCAAGGAAACTGCGAAGGTTGAGCAATTCCGTCACCAGCAACTCAGCACCTTCGGCATCGGCAAAGAATTGTCACAAGCGCAATGGAGTAACGTCTATCGACAGCTCGCCGCCGCCGGTTTGCTCAATGTTGACATGGAAGCGTTTGGCGGACTGAAGCTGACCGAAGCTGCCCGCCCGGTGTTGCGTGGCGAACAATCCGTATGGCTGAGACGGGACGCCGAACCGGCCAAACGCAATACAGGCAAAACCGAACGGGGTTCCCGCCTGCGCGAGAACTTCGCCGGTGCCAACGAAGATCCACTGTGGCAAGCGCTCAAAGCCAAGCGTCTCGAACTCGCCCGCGAACAAGGCGTGCCGCCTTATGTCATTTTTCACGACAGCACACTGCTGGAAATTTTCAAGCGACGCCCTGACAATCGTGATGAATTGGGACAGATCAGCGGAGTGGGTCAGGCCAAGTTGGCAAGGTATGGCAAAGCGTTTTTGCAGGTTGTAGAAGATATGGCGACCGGCACTTGAGTTTGTTTTCGATTCAACTTGCCAGTGCTATAGTGCTTCAATTCTCCTGCTGATCTGCTGCAGCAGGGAGCGCAGTTGGCTAACGATATCCCGTGCCAGCTCAATATCTCCGTTGCGTGCGCAATTCTCAAGTTCCTGGCACAGGTTGGCAAATCCTATCGCCCCCACCATTCTGGCCGGCGACTTGGCGCGGTGCCCCAGTGCAAGCAGTTCCTCCATATCATTGCGCTCCAGCGACTTCTCGATCTCGTCCAGGTCTGCGCTGGTTGACATAATAAATCTGTTTGCAAACTCCGAAATTCTTTCCGGGTGCCCACTCATCATCTCGGCCAGAACTGACAGATCAATAATTCTTGAATCGTCTGTCAACGTTGCTTCGTCGGAAGGTGTAAAAGACCCGGCAGGCAAAGTTGGCCGCATTGACAACCAGTTTGCGAGAGCGGCATATAAGACATAAGCCTTGAATGGCTTACTGACGAAGTCATTCATCCCGGCAGCGAGACAACGTTCGCGGGACTCGGCTGACGCGTTTGCTGTCATGGCTATCACCGGCATTCCCGCCATGGTTGCATCGGCGCGAATCAACCGGGTCGTTTCAAAACCATCCATTATCGGCATATGAATATCCATCAACACGCAGTCAAAGTGCTGCTTTTTCAGCAGGTCGAGCGCCTCTTTCCCGTTGCCGGCGACACTCACAACACACCCCGCGACTTTCAGAAACTCTGAAGCCACTTGCTGATTAAACAAGCTGTCCTCAGCCAGAAGAATGTGTGCATCATTGATTGCAGCCATGACTTGTTGATCTTGCACCGGCAACATTTCAGGTTTGCTGCCCTTGCCGAGCGGAACCCTGAACCAGAAGGTGCTGCCCTTGTCCATTTCGCTTTCCACACCCACCTCCCCGCCCATCAGCATCACCAACTGTTTGCTGATGGCAAGTCCAAGGCCGGAGCCGCCGTATTTCCGGGTGATGGATGAATCGGCCTGTTGAAATGGCCGAAACAGTTCGGGTATAACTTCGTTGGCTATACCGATGCCGGTGTCCTGTACTTGAAAGCGAATCTGTACCTCACTTTCGCTTTCGCTCACTTTCGTGGCGCGGACAATAATCTCGCCTTGTTCTGTGAACTTGATTGCATTGTTGGTGAAGTTAATCAGCACTTGGCACAGCCGGAGCGGGTCGCCGCGCAAATAGCGTGGAACTGAAGGATCAATTTCAATATCGAAGCCAATATTTTTTTCTTCCGCTCCCGATCCGACCAGGTTGGCCACATTGCCAATCGCCGCTCCCAGATCAAAATTGACAATCTCGATATTGAGCTTGCCAGCTTCAATTTTCGAGAAGTCCAGGATGCCGTCGATGATGCCCAAAAGGTGCTCACCGGAAAACTGAATTTTTTTAAGATAGTCGCGCTGCCTGGGGTTGGTCTCTGCCCTTAGCGCCAGTTGCGCCATGCCGAGAACGCTATTCATCGGCGTGCGGATTTCATGGCTCATGTTGGCGATAAATTGGCTCTTGGCCCGGTTAGCTTCTTCCGCAATTTCCTTTGCCTGTGCCAATTCCCTGGTGCGCCACACAATCCGCTCCTCAAGGCTTTCATTGAGTTTGAGCAAATTTTCCTCGGAAAGCTTGCGTTCAGTGACGTCGACGCTCACACCGATCAAGTAGAGCGGATTACCCTCGGAATCGAACACCGGTTTCTTGAATGTGTGTACAGTCCTGTTCTCATCAAATGCGGCATTCCATGTCTTTTCCTCAAAATCAACCTTCACCCGGTCCGCAAATATCTTTTTATCCATAGCCAGGAAATCGGCAATTTGCCCGGGCGGAAAAAACTGGCTGGCATCGGTACCCTGCAAATCCTCAAAAGCCATCCCCCATTGTTTTTCGCAGGCACGGTTCATCAGGATAATCCGCGACGCCGGGTCTTTCACAAACAGCGCCACAGGCATCACTTCAATGATTTCAAGCAAACGATCTTCACTCGCGCGCAAAGCTTCTGTCGACTTGCTGCGCAACTCGCGGGTTGCTTCCGCAATGCGTTGTTCCAGTATGTCCCGGTCTTGCTGCAATTGCTGTGCCATCCGGTTGATACCACCGGCTAACTCATTCAACTCAAGCACTCTTGGTTGAGGTGAAAGTCGCGTACCCAGATTGCCTTCGCCTATGCGGCGTATAGCCGTGCTCATCCCCATGATGGGACGTGTGACACTGCGCGCCATCCATAACGCAACCACCAGGGTCGCCATCAAAATCAGCAGGGTGACCACCAGATTGAAAAGTAATATCTCGTGTTTATGCCTGTTCAGGTGTAATTTGCTGACCTCAATGATAATCGAGCCAAGCGGTTTACCCGCGACAAGCATCGATCCGGCTTCGCGGTCCAATTCGTCCAGCTTGACCTGTGTAGCGACGATGGGCTCATACAAAACCAGGACATCTCCATCCTGATAAACCGGGTTTGACCTATTGGCCTTCACAAACAGTGTTTCGTATTGTCCGTACCCGCCGCTCGCTCCTCCCGTGAAGGGCTTTCCTGCCGCATCCAGTACCACCACCTTGCTTACGTCCTGCTGGGCAAGCGTGGCATCGACATCCTGTTGCAACAATGCCCCATTACCCGAGAAAACCGCATATTCACTTGAAGAGGCAAGCTGGTGCACCATCATTTGCGAGCGTTCCAGCAGGGCGGCATCCAGATCGGCAAAACGCGAATAGATAAAATAATTTTCCAGCAATGCAGCCATCACCAGGATAGGAATCAGCGCAACCAATAAGATTTGCCGTTCAATGCCGTAGCGCTTCATGGCTCACCCCCGTTTTCGGCACTGATTTCATCATGAAGCTTAGCTGCGCTCTTGATCTGCAAACCCAGTGAGCGTGCAACCTGCTCATTGACCAGCACTTCAAATTCCTGCGGATACTGGGCGACCGGCAACACATGAAGGTCACCGAATTGCCTTATCAGCGCGGCAGTCTGCGTAGCGATTTGTACAGGCGAGCTGAACACCGCACACAATGCACCCGCTTTAACATAGCCCGATGAATAACCAATTAATGGAACACTGCTGCGGTATGTCGCCAGCAGTATATTTCGGATGGTCGAACTGTTATAGACGGCAGCATCCGGCTGCGCCAGCATTACTTCGCTGCTGTGCAATAGCTCTTGCAGAGATTCCGATAATGGAAGTCCGGGATTGACTGCTTGCACATGTAAACTCAGGCCATGCTCAAGCAGCTCTTTTCTAAACTGGGGAAGCTCTTTGGGTGGAGAGGAATACAGCAGGCCGACATTTTTCTTGTCCGGCAAAATGGAAGTAATCAGGAGAACTTGACGGTGAACGGGTTGGTCCAGAAAAATTGCGCCAAATGTATGTGAACTTGCACGCCGGGGAAAATCCCTCAACAATTTTTCATAGCCCGCTTTGGGAATGAGAACATTAAGCACTGCCGGTGCATTACTTGCAGCAACGGTGGTTGCTGCTTTCATTCCGACTGCAACGACCAGTCCCGCATTGGGGATAGGCTTGTCCAAATCAATTTCTACATGAGTCAATACCCTGTCGCCAAGAGTTTTTCGCAATGCATCGCTAAATTCTGCATAAGACCCGCCCTCCTCGCTCTGTACTATGGCAACAGATAATTTTTGGACATCAACCGATGGCTCGGCATAACCGGAGCTTGCCGGACAAAACAACAGGACAAGCAGCGTCGCCCAACCACAGCAAAGCCGTTTGGTGAAATCAGGTACCGGGACAGGCAACAGATTTTCCCGGTTAAAAATTAAATGACGCAGTAAGATAAACACGCCTGTTAAACAATGAAATATGTCCCTTTGCAGCAGGCAGGGTAGCCCGATAGTTATCCCGGGATAGATTCTGCAACACCCATATTACTTCCCCTCCTGCGTTTTTGTTCACAACGAATATCCGTGCTTTGTGAAATCCAGCCTGTGCTCCCTTATTGCGTTTACCAATTTACCTTCATCGTGATAAAAGCGCGCTGATTTAGAAGATTACTGGCGATATATTCTGTGTAATCCGTCTTGAAGAGATTTTGCACTACCAGTGCCACGTCGCCCTTCATGCCACCGACATCATGAAATTGTCTGGCAAGACGCACATCCGTTCGATGTTGTGTCGGCTGGAAATCGTAGGACGAACGATCAAATGGCTGCATGTAGCCCTGAAAGAAATAAGACAT
>CAIQPV010000361.1 GCA_903873725.1 uncultured Nitrosomonadales bacterium | reverse complement strand
CTGAATTCAATGCGCCCACCATCTGCAGTCTTTGAAAGCACACTAAATTTTAGAGTTTTCTGAAGTTTCTTTACGACCAGAACGCCCACTACACCTACTTCAAGCGGTTCGGATTGAACAATAAGCGCACCGCCGGCAGAGATATCACGAACAGTTACATTTCGGCTAATGTCGCCGATCATGACTGTGCCCGACAAGTTAAAATTATAGCGGGGGGTGGCGCGCCTCTCATCATCTTGCTTTGAAGTTCTCACAACCCGCACCATAACGTTCTTTAACTCGGTTACGCAATTTGATACAGACTCTGCCGTGGAGCAAACAGCCATTGCCACCGATAACGTCGTCTGCGAGTCCCCCGAAACAATGCGCGTTCGCTCAGCGACATCTCTGGACGTTTGAGCGGCGTCGTTTACGTTTGTTGTAATATCCCGCGTTGCAATGGCCTGAAGCTTAACCGCATCAGCGACACCGGATGCGATTCGATCAACCTCTTGGATTTGTGCGGTTACATCTGTAACGGCAATAACAGCTTCATCCGTTGCAACGCGTATTTCAGAAATCTGCTTAGTAATCTCGTTAGCCGATTTTCCGGCTTGAATGGCTAAGCCCTTAACTTCACTTGCAACGACAGCAAAACCTTTACCAGCCGCGCCAGCACGAGCGGCTTCAATCGTAGCGTTGAGCGCAAGTAAATTAGTCTGGCTGGCAATTGCGGAAATGCCTGCAGCAAACTCTTTGATATGGGCAACTGCAATATTAAGTGATTGAATTTTTTTCTCAGCAGACTGGCTATTTTGAACTGAAGTTCCAATTACGGTACTAACCTGCCTAACTTGATGCTCAATGTCCTCAACCGCCTGACAAAGCCTTGTTGCCGATGACACAACGGTTTCAGCAGTTGAAACGGCTTCCTCCGCAGCACTTGTAACTTCCTCTGCAACAGTCCCAACACGGAACGCGGCTGCGGCCATCTGTTCAGAATTACTGATCATCTCCGCGGTCTGACTTGCAACATTATTTACAGCGACACTGCCCTCTCTTTCGATGGCCTCGGCCATTCTCGCAAAAATTGCTTCCCGTTCTGCCGCCGCCTTAGACCGTAAATGGTCCTGTTCAACACGGATGCGCTCAACCTCGACTGCGGTTTCTTTGAAAACAGCCACGGCTTTGACCATGTCGCCAATCTCACCACCGGCTTCAGCTGGGACGGCAACCGTCATGTCGCCCATTGAGAGCCTTTTCATCACCTCTGTGACCTCGTGAACATTTCTGATAATGGCGCCGCTGACGATTAGGGTGATGGCTAGCGATACGCCGAGCGCGAAGATGAATACGGCGACAAAGGTCAGGACCGCTCGCCGTTCATCGTCACGGATACCGATATACAGGCTGTCAATGGCATCGTGCTGAAATGTGCCCCAGTGGCTTACCGCCTTCTCGACCACCGCATAGCGTCGCTCGGCATCCGCAAGTAATGTGACAGCCAGTACTGGGTCACCCCCATCTGCCATCTCCAGTGTGTCGCTAGCGGCTTTTATATAGGCCTTCGAAGCTGTTTCAACCTCGACCATAAGTCCCCTTTCAAGGTCGCCATATCTAAAATCATTTCTTAAGTTGTCTAAAAATGGCATCAAAGCATCAATTGATTTTGATGAGGCGGCGATGCTAAGTTTTATCTTCTTTTCGTCGACACCAACATTCTCCCAGTTGAGTATTTTATAAATGGTGGAGTTAATCAAAACTATTCTGCTTGTATAGTCATTGACACGGTCCTTTTTCGCCTGATAAACCTCATGAATAAGCTGTAATGCATCATTTT
>CAIQPV010000360.1 GCA_903873725.1 uncultured Nitrosomonadales bacterium | reverse complement strand
ATGTGTTGAGGGGATATACCTACAAGAACCATTCGAGCGGACGGTCGAGATTGGTTCAAACACCAACCTCGACGCTTTGCATCTTTACATTCAAAAACTCACCGGCTTCGACAACGACCATTGTTACGATTTCTTCGTGGGGAAAAATCCTCGAGATTGCCGCAATTGCCTGTTAGGCGATGATGAGTTTATGTCTACCGCAAAGAAACCGATGAAAACCCTGGAGCAGGTTTTTCCCCTTCCCAAGGGGCAAAAGCTGTTCTACTGGTTCGATTTTGGCGATGACTGGAAATTCGAAATCACGCTGAAAAACTCCAAGGAGAAAAAACCGGGGGTAAAGTATCCTGTCGTGATTTCGGAAAAAGGCCAGAAGCCGGAACAGTACCCGGAATTCGATGAGTAGCTCTGCCATAACAAAATGCTCTTCCGTATAACCTGAAAATCCAGTAAAGTAATATCCCGCCATAAAAACAAGAGCAAAAACCATGAGTATAAAAGGGCAACAACTACAAGACCCGTTCCTGAACACGTTGCGCAAGGAACATGTTCAGGTCGCAATATATCTGGTGAACGGTATCAAACTGCAAGGTCAGGTCGAGTCGTTCGACCAATATGTGATCCTGCTGAAGAACACCGTCACCCAGATGGTTTATAAGCATGCCGTTTCCACTATCGTTCCCGCACGCTCAGTGACCATTCCCTTAGACGACCAGTAATGCACGAACCTACAACCGCTGCAAATACGGCGGTATTGGTCAGTCTCGATTTTGGCGCGCCGGACTACGCAGAAAGTTTGGAAGAATTGCGCTTGCTCGCCGAGAGTGCGGGTGTGCATACCATTGCGCTGGTGGAAGGCAAGCGCCAGCGTCCAGACGCATCGTTGTTTGCGGGTAGCGGCAAGGTGGATGAAATCGCCGCTATTGTCGAGCAGCATGCCGCCCTTAATGAGTTGAACCAAGCCCCATTGGTTATTTTCAACCACGATCTTTCTCCCGCGCAGATGCGCAACCTCACCGCGAAAATCAAGGCGCGCGTGATAGACCGTACCATGCTGATTCTGGACATTTTTGCGTTGCGCGCACAAAGCCATGAAGGCAAAGTTCAAGTTGAACTGGCGCAACTGAAATATCTTTCCACGCGCCTGGTCGGGATGAATCAGGACATGGGGCAGCAGAAATACGCCGTAGGTGCACGCGGTCCGGGTGAAACCCAACTGGAACTGGATCGGCGCAAACTGGAGAAGCGCGTGCAGTTGTTAAATGACCGTCTGCGCAAACTCAAGCGCCATCGGGAGATTCAACGCCGCGCACGCAATCGTTCCGATGTGATGTCGGTTTCGATCGTCGGCTATACCAATGCGGGGAAATCCACCCTGTTCAACCGTATGACACAAGCTCATGTCTATGTGGCAGACCAGTTGTTCGCCACGCTGGACACGACTTCGCGCAAAGTGTTTATCGAAGGCACCGGGCAGGTGGTGCTGTCCGACACGGTCGGATTCATCCGTCATCTGCCGCACGGTCTGGTGGCGGCGTTCCGCAGCACGCTGGAGGAAACGGCACAGGCCGATTTGTTGTTGCATGTGGTGGATGCCAACAGTTCCGAACGGTTTGACCAGATCGCCGAAGTGAACAAGGTATTGCAGGAAATCGGTGCACAGCATATCCCGCAGATTCTGCTGTTCAACAAGATTGATTTGCAGAATACGCCTGCGGGCGTTCAGCGCGACGAATATGGTAGAATTACCCGGATTTTTCTGAGCGCAAAGACTGGCGCTGGAATAGATGAATTGCGCGCGGCGCTGGTGGAAGCACGCGATGCGCGGACACAGGACGCACAAGGTGCGCAGGCACCCCAGTGGCATCCACTTGATAATTAAGTTAACTGACAGCAGGACGGACTATGGCATTGAATGACCCGCAATGGGGCAATAAAAATGGTGGCGGATCCGGTGGCCCGCCAGATCTGGAAGCAGTCCTGCGCGACCTCAATAACAAGATTGCGGCACTTTTGGGCCGCAAAGGCGGCGGTACGGGCAGTGGTGGCGGTGCACCGGCTAGAGGTTTGGGTGGTGGAATTGGTTTGATCGTGATAGTCGTTGCGCTGATCTGGATCGGCAGCGGCTTTTATATTGTGGATGCCAGTCAGCGTGGCGTGGTGCTGCGTTTCGGCAAATACCTCGAAGCGACCCAGGCCGGACCGCGTTGGCATTGGCCTTTCCCTATTGAAGCTGTTGAAGTGGTGAGTTTGAGCCAGGTCAGGACGGTAGAGGTCGGCTACCGCGACAACGTCAAAAACAAGATGCTGAAAGAATCGCTGATGCTGACCGACGATGAGAACATCATCGATCTCCAGTTCTCGGTGCAGTACCTGCTGAAGAATCCCGAAGACTATCTCTTCTCCAGCCGTAACCCGGATGAGGCGGTGAAGCAGGCCGCGGAGACCGCGATGCGCGAGATCGTCGGCAAGAGCAAGATGGATTACGTGCTCTACGAAGGGCGGGCGAACGTCGCCATACGCGCCACCCAGTTGATGCAGCAGATTCTCGATCGTTACAAGACCGGCATCACGGTCAGCAAACTGAACATGCAGAATGCGCAGCCGCCCGAGCAGGTGCAGGCTTCGTTCGACGACGCGGTGAAGGCCGGCCAGGATCGCGAACGCCTGAAGAACGAGGGCCAGGCCTACGCCAACGACGTCGTTCCCAAGGCGGGTGGGGTGGCCGCTCGCTTGGCCCAGGAGTCGCAAGGCTACAAGCAGCGCGTGGTGGCGCAGGCGGAGGGCGAGGCTTCGCGCTTCAAGCAGGTGCTGGCGCAGTATTCCAAGGCGCCGCAGGTCACCCGAGAACGCTTGTATCTGGACGCCATGCAACAGGTTCTTTCGAATACCACCAAGGTGATGGTGGAT
>CAIQPV010000359.1 GCA_903873725.1 uncultured Nitrosomonadales bacterium | reverse complement strand
GAGGATGGCAGCCTCGAAGTCATTGCCTCGCCGAATGATTTTGTCGAAGTGAAGCAGCGCCTTGAAGCGGCGGGCTTCAAGCCGGAAATGGCGGAAGTCACCATGAAGGCGGACAACGAAGTGATATTCATCGGGGATGATGCAGTGCGCATGCAGAAGCTGCTGGACGCGCTGGAAGACCTGGATGACGTGCAGGAAGTTTATACCACCGCAGTCATGGAAGAATAATGCGCATTCTGGGAATCGATCCCGGCCTGCGCATTACCGGGTTTGGTGTGCTCGATAAAGTTGGACAGCAATTGAATTATGTCGCCAGCGGCTGCATCAAGACACCGGACGGCGAGCTGCCGGAGCGTTTGAAAGTCATACTCGATTCCCTGCGCGAAGTGATCGAGCAGCATCAGCCGCAGCAGGTAGCGGTAGAAAAAGTGTTTGTCAACGTCAATCCGCAATCCACCCTGTTGCTCGGGCAGGCGCGCGGAGCAGCAATTTGCGCGGCGGTACTGGCAGCATTGCCGGTGGCGGAATACACCGCGTTGCAAGTGAAGCAGGCGGTAGTGGGTAACGGTCATGCGAAAAAGGAACAGGTGCAGGAGATGGTGCAGCGTTTGCTGAAGCTATCCGGCAGCCCCAGCCCGGATGCGGCTGATGCGCTGGCATGCGCCATTTGCCACGCCCACGGAGGACAAGGCTTGGGTGCGCTGTCTACAGCCGGGTATCGAGTCAAAAATGGGAGACTGGTTTGATTGGTATCTTATTTAACATACCGATGATATCGTTCCCACGCGGAGCGTCACTGCCATTAAGTTAAGGGGACATCAAAAATTTTACAACGTCATTCCCGCGAAAGCGGGAATCCAGCCAAAGGAAAAATCCTTGTGCAGCAAGGACAACACCCAAGGCATATTGAATAAAACCACTGGATTCCCGCTTTCGCGGGAATGACGGGGTTCTTAACTTAATGACAGTGACGCGGAACGTGTGAACGATAAGTGAAAAACTAAGGAACCGGCTGCCCCATTGCGGCTTCGAGCAATTCGTACCATACTTGGCGATCAAGTTGGATATTCTGCGCCTCCACTAACTCGCGGATGTGCGTCAATTTGCCTGAGCCTAAAACCGGCCTGATGCCGGCAGGATGACGCAACAGCCAAGCAATAGCCAATTGCTCACGGGTTACCCCCAATTCATTCGCCAATCTAGATAAAGTTCTGCTGAGGTGGGTTTCTTCATGCTGATTGGACAAAGCCCCACCCGCCAGCGGCGACCAGGCTTGAGGCGTCACTCTCAAGCGTTGGCATTGATCCAGTGTGCCATCAAACAGGCTATTCAGACGCAACAGAGAAATCTCTATCTGATTCGCCCGCAGCGGCATATCCAATCGGCTTTGCAGCAATTCCAACTGATGCGGCAGAAAATTTGAAACACCAAACCCTTCCACTTTGCCTGCCTGCTTGAGTTCACCAAAGGCATCGGCAATCTCATCAGCGTTCATCAGTGGATCCGGGCGATGGATCAACAATAGATCAAGTCTTTCCACACCCAGACTGGTCAACGAATTGTCTACCGAGGCGACAATGTGCTCGCGGCTGGTGTTGTAGTGCTTGACTCGATGTGTAGGCCGGGCCGGACTCACCAAGGCGATTCCGCATTTGCTGATCAGCTTGATGCGTGATTTTAGCGAAGAATTGGTTTGCAGCGCCGCGCCCAGCATCGACTCGCACTGATAGTCGCAATAGATGTCGGCCACGTCAAACGTGTTGATACCGAGATCGAGGCAAGCGCTGATCAGACCGGCCACTTGTTCCGCACTCATGCCCCATTGGGCGATACGCCAAAAGCCCAAAATCACGCGCGAGCCGCTGGTGCTCATAGGTTGCACATTTTTAGGCTGACGTTGTCTAGTAGTGCGTTCCATTAAAACCATTACCGTTCGCGGTGAGCTTGTCGAACCGCTATCATCTTGTTAATACTAACCTTCGACAAGCTCAGGCCGAACGGTTTTCTGTAATCATTTTGGTGGAACGATCTACTAGCGCAGCATTCAATTCATGGACTCCAGCAAGACTGTACCCCGGGCAACCAGATTCACCGCACCGCCTGACACCTTAACGCTGATTCCACTGTAAGCGTCTCGCACCATTTCGCCGTCCTTGAACACACCGGTTACCGGAACGGTCACCGCTCCGCTGGCCTTGGGCGCAGCCACTACTCTATCGTTTCCGTAAATACGACTGAAGGCATAGGGAGCATCACCCAGCTTTTTATGCGCGCCACGAGATAACGCCACATGGTGAATGCGGAACTGCCCCAGCTTTTGCCAATGTGCCAGCACCGCTGCATCGGGATGCTCCCAATTCATGTCGGAACGGGTTGCCTGTTGCGGATCGCCGGAAGTCGCCGGGCCAGCCTGCCTGCCGCTTTCATCACCATAGAAAATTTGCACGCCACCGGGGGCAAGCAACAGGGCGCTTCCCGCATCAATCAGATGATCACGCGGATACAGCTTGGTGTCATGCGAAGAAATGTAGGACAAGACGTCGAAAGACTTGCCGTTGGCTCGTCCGTCCGCAAGCCGACTGGCGTAATCTGCATAAAGCCGCTCCAGTCCCGACGAGTCTTCAAGCTTCCGGTCCTGAAAGTCGAAATTCAACAAACTGTCGAAACCATTGTCAAAATAGGCATCCCGGTCAACGCCATGAGGGAATACTTCGCCTACCATCCAAAACGGCGCATCATCGATCTTCTTCGCCGGATTTCTGGCCTTCCAATCGGCCAGCGCGACCGTACCCGTCCGCTTGAGCTCAAGCCACGCGGGCAGTTCAACGTGTTTGGCGGTATCACAGCGGAAGCCGTCGATTCCGTATTCGCGTACCCAGTCGGTCAGCCACTTGACCAGATAGCCGCGCACGGTCGTATTGGGCAAGTCAACCGCAGCCGTGTCTTTCTTGCGTTCTTTCAGGAAAAATGGAAGCTTGACCGGTTCCGTACTCTCGGTGCGAAAATCGGGCAGATAAGCCAACTGCTTGGTCAAGTCATCCGTGCCGCCCTCAGGGTAGCCGGGCAAACCGGAACGCACCCAGTCGCCCCCCCACCATTTG
>CAIQPV010000358.1 GCA_903873725.1 uncultured Nitrosomonadales bacterium | reverse complement strand
GTTGCATAGTTGTATTACGGTTTAAATGCAGAAAAACCAAGAAAAGAATTAATGAGCGACCACATCTACAACGTATTATTCATCAGTACCGGCAATTCGGCGAATTGCATCATGGCAGAGGCAATTCTTAACCATTTTGGCAAAGGACGATTTTATGCTTTGAGCGCTTATGTAAATCATGTGGAGCAGGTTAATCCTCTCGTCCTTGAACAAATTCAGCGTGCTAACTTGTCGATTGAGGGACTGCGTAGCAAGAATTGGATTGAACTGGCTACGCCCGAAGCAACACCACTAGATATTGTAATTACAGTTTCTGACGAAGTAGCCAAAGAAGAATTTCCAAACTTTCCTGGCAAACCGATAATCGCACATTGGGTCATCGAGAGTACTGATGATCTCGTAGGTAGCGATGAAGCAAAACGCCGGGCTATTTCGCTTGCATTCGCACAGATGAATTGGCGAATTTCCATATTTGTTAGCATCCCGCTCACCAAGTTAAGCGGAATGGCTTTGAAGAATGAGTTAGATAACATCGCCCTTCTACACGAACGTCGTAGTACTATACGACAACTATAATGGAGCAATTCCATAGTTGAAATCGAATATTGCAATCTTAACAATCCAGTCCTATTCATTGTTTAACAGACGCAAGTTGCCTGCTTTTGAGATTACTACCGATCTTTAGGAAAGAAAATTTAAACTACAAACGGCGTGATTGAGTAAGTTACAAGGTGCCATGGAGTATTTCCGTATGAGTATCAGACGTCAAATTATCGCGCTCATTGCATTATCGTTATTTGCGACTCTTTCAATTGTTGGCTACGCGATCTTTCAATCGAAAGTAAACGCAACTGAAGTAAAAAAAGTCACTGATGGCGTATTTCCAAGCGAACTTGCGTCTGCCGACTTGGTAGCTCAAGTTAAAGAAGTTCAATTGGTTACTATAGCATTGGTTACCGCTCCAGACGCTAATCTGGCCGCCCAAACAAAGGAAAAATTAATTGCCAGCAAAGCAAAGCTTCAGGAAGGCATTGATTTTCAATTTGAACATGCTACCGATCAAGTACAAAAAGGCCTCGTTCAACAAGCCAAAGAAAATCTGGCTGATTACTTTCAAGCTATAGATGAAACAGTCCAGAATAAGCTTTCTGGAAATGCGGCTCTTGCCGAGGCGAATTATTATGCCAATGTCGTTGTTTTGCAGCGGGAATTGCAGCAGATTGTTGATACCCTGCGGGTCGAGAAAAGACGTTTTAAAGACAATGCAATTTCTGATCTGAGCCGGAATTTATCGCGCGCAACAATTGGCTTATCAATCGGATGGGTCATTACCATCGTTGTGTTATCCGCATCAGGCACCATTCTTTTCCGGCAAATTATCTTTCCGATTGAATCCGTTAAAACGTTGTTAACCAGCTTGGAGGCAGATTCGTACCCGCGATCATTACCCATCACCCGTCAAGACGAAATCGGTATTCTGATAGGCTGTTTTAATAATCTGTTAGAAAAGGTGCATTCGAGCGAAGAACGGCTCCGGCTCGCTATGAATGCTGCTGGTCAAGGGTGGTTTGATATCGATTTGCAATCTGGAAAGGTGATTGTCAGCCCGGAATATATCAGGATGATTGGTTTTGATCCTGAGGATTTTATAGACGATCTGCATGCTTGGTTAGGGAGTGTGCATCCGGATGACCACGAAGCACTGACTGCGACCTTCCAGGCATGCATAAAAGCCGGAGGGCCATCCCTGATGGAATACCGCCGTCAGACAAAATCGGGAAACTGGATGTGGATTCAATCCATCGGCAAGATTGTGCAATGGGATACTGATCAGAGAGCCGTCCGGATGATTGGAATTCATACTGACATTAATGAACGCAAGAAATCAGAAGAGGAAATAAGAATCGCTGCAACCGCTTTTGAAGCTCAGGAAGGCATGATGATAACCGATGCCAATACTGTCATCCTTAGAGTGAACGGTGCATTTACCGAGATAACCGGCTACGCTTCGGTAGATGTCATCGGGGAAACACCGCGAATGCTGGCATCGGGTCGCCATGATGCCATCTTTTATTCAAACATGTGGAAGAGAATCAACGAAACGGGTTCTTGGACGGGTGAAATCTTGAATCGGCGTAAGAATGGTGAAGTGTACCCAGAACATTTGACCATCACTGCGGTGAAAAACTCAAACGGAATCGTAACAAACTATGTGGCTGGAATGACTGACATTACCTTTAAAAAGGAAGCTGAAGAAGAGATAGAAAACCTGGCTTTTTATGATTTCCTTACTGGGCTTCCTAATCGCCGACTTCTTCAAGAACGCATTAAACATGCATTTGCATCCAGTTCACGTAGTAATCTTTATGGTGCTTTGTTGATAATTGATCTGGACAATTTTAAGTATCTTAACGATACCTTAGGCCACGACATTGGGGACATATTACTGCAACAAGTTGCCAAACGTCTGGAATCTTGCGTACGTGAAGGAGATACCGTTGCCCGTTTAGGAGGCGATGAATTCGTGGTAATACTGGAAAACTTGAGCACACAGTCACTTGAAGCTGCGGCGTTTACAGAAGTCGCCTGCGACAAGATCCTTTCAAATCTCAACCAACCTTATCAGCTTACAGCGCACGAACATAGGAACTCTCCCAGCATCGGAGCTGCGCTGTTCAAGGATAATCTGCTGACGATTGATACGCTGATGAAACAAGCGGATATTGCCATGTATCAATCAAAGAAAACAGGTAAAAACAGATTGAGCTTTTTTGATCCTAAAATGCAAGACTCAATTAACACTCGTACAGTCCTTGAAAATGACATGCGTAAAGCAATTGAGAACCATGAATTTCAACTGTATTTCCAAATTCAGGTAGATAGTTCACCTAATCATCGTCCATTTGGCGCAGAGACATTAATTCGATGGATACACCCAGAGCGGGGTTTGATTTCTCCCGCAGATTTCATACCCATAGCGGAAGAAATTGGTTTGATAGATACCATCGGATTATGGGTTCTCAAGACAGCTTGCGCCCAAATCAAGGCATGGCAGAATGTACCGCAATTTTGTAATCTCATTTTGTCGGTCAATGTAAGTGCCAAACAATTCCACCGGGCCGATTTCATCGATCAAGTAATAACTGCCGTTCAACTCTATAACATCAACCCGAAACTGCTGAAACTTGAACTCACCGAAGGCATGTTGCTGGAGAATATTGAAGCCACAATAGCAACTATGACAACATTAAGAACTATTGGTATAGGTTTCTCACTGGACGATTTTGGCACAGGTTATTCATCACTCTCATACCTTAGCAAATTGCCCTTGGATCAACTCAAAATTGACCGTTCCTTTGTCATGAACTTGGGAACCAAAGATGACTCCGTGGCGATCTGTTCAGCAATCATCAGCATGGCACATAGCTTGAAAATGAAAGTGGTCGCTGAAGGTGTAGAGAACGAGGCGCAAAATTACATTTTGAGCTCGGTTCATCGCTGCGACTACCTACAAGGGTACTTGTTTAGCAAACCATTACCAATAGAGCAATTTGAGCGACTGTTAACTAGAGAGGTTGGAATTTAAAATATTGCGTCAATTACGTTGTGGCGGTGAGTTTTCCCCGATAAATAGTCTTCCAAAGGTGACGTAAAATTGACGTTACTTTTAAAGGAAGATTATGAAGAAGATACCGAAGCAGGAATACACGACTGAGTTCAAGGAGCCTGCGGTCAAACGGGTTAAAGATGGTCAAACAGCTGGTGCGGTAGCCAAGGATTTAGGCCTGATAGAGCAGACGTTACGTAACTGGGCGAAGGCAGAAAAGCGGCAGGCAAGCTGAACGGTGCTGGAGCGAAGGTTGTGACGCCGGAGCAAATGGAACTGTCTCCGTTACGTGCCGAAAATGTTCAGCTTAAACGGGAGTGTGAAATCCCAAAAAAGCGACGGCGTACTTCGCAAGGGACACTCTGTCAAGTACGCATGGATTGATGAGCAGCGCAAGGTCTATGCGCTGGACGAGATGTAGTTCGGTGCTTGAGGCGAGCGCGAGAGCGGCTACCGGGCTTGGAAGCGTGGTGGCAAGCCGGATCGTAGCGGTTGACGGACGCACAGATGCTTGCACTGATCCGCGCCATTCACGAAGAACTTAGCGACATGATAGTCGTATTAGTTGTCGTGAGTACCGCTTTGATAGCTGATTTGACGACCGCAGTTGGCATCGCCTAATCCAATCGTGGCTCAATGCCGCGAATGTGTTTGAAGGAAACTATGCCCATAAGCTTGTTTGCGGCATCGGTCACAGGGATAGCCCTAAAGTCGTAGCGGGCAAACATATCCACAGCATCGCTCAAGTTATCCTCGGGGTTCAGACTGATGATGTTGTCGGTCATAACCTCTCCCAGCAACTGATCCGGTTCGGCGGCAATCAGTTCGCGTAAATCGACGACCCCCTCCAGCGTGTCCTGTACGTCTGTGACATAGACATACATGATGACATCCATGTTCTGTGCGATCTCACGGAAATTTGTCAAAACTTCGCTAACCTTTATGGATTCAGGCAGTTTCATGAATTTCTGTGTTGAGAACAGGAGAATGTTTTCATCATGATGGTCAATAATTTTCTGCACTTTGGTAGCGCTTTCCTTGTTCATCAAAGGAAGCAATTCGTCAGCTTCCGCTGACGGTAACACAGCCAGTATGGCAGCCGCCTGCGCCGGACTTCTGGCGTTGATCAATTTGGCCGCATGGCGTTTACCCATCGCGCGAATTAGATCACGCAGCACCCTGGGCTCCACTTCTTCCAGCGTTTCAGAGGCCTGTTCCGGTTCAATCTGATTAAATACTGCAATGCGCTGTTCACCGTCCAACTCTTCCAGAATATCTGCCAAATCGACCGGATGGATTTCACCTATGTTTTCCTTGAGCACGTTGAGTTTTACTTGCCCCTTGAAGGTATCGATGTGCTCGGGGAGTTGCTGGACATACATCCAGGAGATCATCGTGTCTTCTTTTCTTTGCACGGATAACCAGTCGGCTAATTTCCTCAACCCCATTCGGCGGAGCAGACGGCGTCTGCTAATATCAACTTCACTGACGTATAACTTTCCTCCCTGATAATCCAGGCTAATATCATAGACAACCTCGACTTCGTGACCATCCATATCAAGAATTTTCTTATCAAGGACATGTGAGCGAAGCAGGATAGATCCATCGGCAGGCAAACGTTCATATTCAGCCGGACCGTTTACATCGAATACGATTTCAGTTTCTGAAATCAGAGTCAGTTTGTTTAATGGTAATAACAGTGAAGGATAGCCATAAGGTCGATTAACAACGAAATGGGTAACCTCGGGAAGTTTTCCCGTTTCAACGATCACCATGTCGTTCAGGCGTCCGAGTTGTTCGATCGTGGATTTCATGAAGACCTTGCGGTCTATAATTTCACTGATAAAAAATTTGTTTTCCAATACGGTAGCCATGAGCTATTCCTTAACTCAGCATTAATACAAATTTGTATAGGATCAATCCTACTACCAGTACAAAAAGATAAATCCGCAGAGACAGGAGCGATATTTTGACGGCGGGTGACATCTTAATATGAGGCTTGCTGTACCGTTGGTTGATTTCCCGGATTTTTGCGGCAAAACGGCGAAAGGTTGTTAACATGAACCGCTTTCAGATTAGTGGAATAAATTAGGAAACATCACGCTAACTCCATACAGCGTCGACAAAATCACGATGGCGATTACGATGAACCCGGCGATAAAATTCTGGCTGAAGGTATTGGTGTATTCGCCCATGTGCTTTTTGTCATTCAGCAACAGAATAAGGAATACCAGGGCAGCAGGAAGCAGAGTGACGGCTACCACCTGAACAAACAGCGTGATCAATACAAGTGGAGCGCCGGGGATTAGCACAACCAGACCCGCTGTGACCAAGGTCAAGAAATAGCATATATAAAACCAGGGGGCTTCCTTGATTTTCTGGTTCAAGGAATGTGCCCATCCGAATATTTC
>CAIQPV010000357.1 GCA_903873725.1 uncultured Nitrosomonadales bacterium | reverse complement strand
TTTACCAGCTTGTAGTCCCAAATAAATAGCATATCCCCTTTTATGCCTCAAGTTCGGTAAAATCAACGGTAAAATCAGCTATCGTTGCAACTCGGCATTTTCCTGTCCAGTTGCTATTATTTCAGCCATCACACTCCACAAAGGAGCTACCATGACAACGTCTGCCCATGCCAAACAACAAACTGCCTATCTTGCCGGTGGCTGCTTTTGGGGAATGGAAGAACTGGTTCGCCTCATTCCGGGGGTATTGGAAACCGAAGTCGGTTATACCGGCGGCGACACGCCGGATGCGCGTTACGAGCAAGTGAAAACCGGCCAAACCGGCCATGCAGAATCGCTGAAAATCGTATTTGACCCGCAACAACTCAGCTATCGCCATCTGCTGTTTGAATTCTTTCGTATGCACAATCCGACGACACGAAACCGGCAGGGAAATGACGTCGGCACGCAATATCGATCAGCGATTTTTTACCTTTTTGAAGAACAAAAGAAAATCGCCGAAGACGTTATCGCAGCAGTGGATTCCTCCGGTGACTGGCACGCCAAAGTTGTCACCGAAGTTGTACCGTACAGGGAGTTTTATCGCGCCGAGGAATACCATCAGAAGTATTTAGTCAGGCATCCGCATGGCTATACTTGTCACTATGTTAGGGAGCTTGGTTTGGGAGAAAAGTAGCTTGAAAAAGTGTTCGGCAGCATTTGATATGCGGATTTGTACTGCCGCAGTTATCATGTCACCTTTGGCAACGTTTAAGACAATATGATGTATCCATCCATAGAAAACTGCGTCGGCAATACTCCCCTGGTCAAACTGAGGCACATTCCCGGTGACAGCAGCAATGTGCTGCTGGCCAAGTTGGAAGGCAACAACCCGGCCGGTTCGGTGAAAGACCGTCCTGCGCTTTCAATGATTACCCACGCCGAAGCACGCGGCGACATCAAACCGGGTGATAGCCTGATCGAAGCAACCAGCGGCAACACCGGCATTGCGCTGGCGATGGCTGCGGCAATGCGCGGTTACAAGATGATATTGGTGATGCCGGAAAACCAGAGCCTGGAACGTTGCCAGACCATGCGCGCGTTTGGCGCGGAACTGGTGCTGACGCCGAAAGCAGGCAGCATGGAGTTGGCGCGCGACACGGCAGACAAGTTGCGCGACCAAGGGCGCGGCAGGGTTTTAAATCAGTTCGCCAACCCCGACAATCCGCTGGCGCATTACGAAGGCACTGCACCGGAAATCTGGCGCGACACGCAAGGCAGCATTACCCATTTCGTCAGCAGCATGGGCACCACCGGAACCATCATGGGCTGCTCGCGTTTTTTCAAGGAAAAAAATCCCAATATCCAGATCATCGGCGCGCAACCGGAAGAGGGGGCGCAGATACCCGGTATCCGCAAATGGACGGAGGAATACCTGCCCGAGATTTACGACCCCAAGCGCGTGGATAAACTGGAGAACGTCAGCCAGCAGGATGCGGAAGAATTGACCCGCCGCCTGGCGCGCGAAGAAGGCATCTTCTGCGGTATTTCCTCTGGCGGCGCGCTGGCCGTTGCCTTGCGCGTTTCAGAACAAGTCGAGAACGCGACGATTGTATTTATTGTGTGCGACCGTGGGGATCGGTATTTGAGTACGGGCGTGTTTCCGTTTTGAAATTAGTTACTTGGTAAACAGAGACATAGCTTCCGGTTTTTGTTCGATGGCTTGTTCGATTTCGTTTTGTGTCAACGGGCCATCGTGATGACCGACCAATTTACCGGAGGGAGAATAGAGATAGCTGGTCGGCAAGCCGGTTAGCCCGCCGAAATCTCCTGCGGTATCTTCGTTGCCGAAAACGATGGGATAGGAAACCGATTTACTCTTCGCCACGCCCATGATTTCCTGCTTCGTTTCATATTGCACAGCAACACCGATTACCAGCAAGTCATGATGCTGTTTTTGCAAAGAGACGAGTTCGGTCAATTCTTCAACGCACGGAGGACACCAAGGGGCCCAGAAATTGACCAGCACCCATTTTCCTCGTAACCCTGACGAAGTATAGCGCACACCGTCCTTGTCCTTGAGCGACCAATCATCGGCTGATGCAATCGAACCAAGCAAAGCCCCTGACAGGAATGCTGCTATCAGCAATCCCTTGTGCAAGATGTCGTTGTGGTGTTGGTCAGATGTCATCATTCGGGGTATTTTACTCGAAAGATTTTCTTACTCCCAAGGTTGCGGTAAATTTCGGTACAAGTTGCAGTGACCCAACATTCTGGTAGATAGGCAATTGGACAAATCCATAGACCGAAGTTCCACCGCCGACACGCACCGAAGCGCCGGGTGCCAGATAGGCCAGCGTTCCGCTACTGACCGGTGCACCGGTCAACGCATCGGTTGGAACACCTGTACCTTCATCTGAATTGCGGTGAACTATATTAAGTTGAAGCATCGGAGTGAACTGCGCGCCAAACCTTGCATATCGGATGCCGGTATTCAGCGAGTAGGTATCCCCGGAACGGTAGGTTCCTCCCGCGCCCTCATCCGCCAAGGGTGAAATGGCATGTTGCACGGTGCCCTGCACGAACCAGCCATACCTGCTGACTAAGCCGGATGTATATGCGCCCAGGATAATGTCGGTTGAGCCGGTTCCGATTTGCAGGCCGGGATCCAGTTTATTGCCAGCTCCGGGACCCCCACTGAAATTAGCGCCCGTGCTACCCGTCGGAAGCTTGATACCACCGATGAAGCCCGAGGTATTATCCGCAGAGAGACCACTATAGCGACCGATAATGCGGATGTCGCCGATGCCGTTTTCAGAAGAGGTTGCGCCGTTGGCACCTTGGGGCACGGTAGCTGGAGTGTCAGTAGCGGGATTAAGGTTGCCATTGGTGGCATGCGTTCGATCCAGATAAGGGATCTGAAGGCTAATTCCCCAAGTGTCGCTGTTATAGTTGAGCGAGGCTGTTACGGTTTGAGTAATGGTCGAAGTCTCGATTTCCTGACCCGCCGCATACAGTTGGGCAATGAACGCCGAAGAAGGTTTGCTGTTGCCATAAATCGGGGTGTTCTGGTTAATGTAGGTATAGGACAGATCGGCAGAAAATCCGGCCTTGGTGGTTTGACCTTGTGTTTCCCAGTCCTTTGAGAGCGTGCAGCCGCAAGAGGCGCAGGCTTGGGCATCATTCAGTGCGGCAAGCGGTAGCAAAGCAAGAACTGTTGCAATTGCGGTACGAAATGATTTATGGACATTGAAAGAATTATGCTCGATGTTCATGGCTTGCTTATTCCTGGCTGGTTAATGACCGCCAAAATTATATCGAACATTCTTTTTTGCCCTATGCGGCATATTGTCGCAGGGGTGGGCAGGACTTACTGGTTCTGTGCCAGCCTTTGTTTCGAGAGAGCAGGGTTTTGCGAGAAATAGCGCTTGATGCCACCGAGGATGGCGCGCGCCAATTTTTCCTGATAATCTTCGTCATTCAGGCGGTGTTCTTCCGAGGGATTGCTGATGAAAGCGGTTTCTACAAGCACCGAGGGAATGTCAGGTGATTTCAGTACGGCGAAGCCGGCCTGTTCGACAAAACCGCGATGTAATGTATTCATGCTTCCCAGTTCGTTTAGCATGTACTTGCCCAGTTTAAG
>CAIQPV010000356.1 GCA_903873725.1 uncultured Nitrosomonadales bacterium | reverse complement strand
GTTTTTACTACCCACGATCCACGCCTGCTGGCGCATGTTGATAGAAAGATACTGCTACGCGATGGCAACATCGAAAAAGACGAGGACATGCAATGAACATCCTGAAACTTGCCCTGCGCGGCCTTAAGCGCAATCGTCGCCGTTCGCTGGTTACGTTGCTGGCCATTGCGGTCGGTTTTGCCGCCATCAGCCTGTTTGCCGGTTACACCCACAACGTGTATCGCGGACTGGCACGCCAGTCCATCCACGGCGAACTGCTCGGTCACCTGACTATAAGCAAACGTGGCATGAGCACGGAAGGCAAGCTCGACCCGCAACGCTACCAGTTGTCGAGTGCCGAGGTCGCCAGCATCACTTCACTTCTGCAAGGCGAACCGCATGTCAAACTGGTTGCTCCACGTTTGGCGATCTCGGGCTTAGCCAGCAATGGCCGCGCCAGCACTATCTTTATAGCCGAAGGCATCTCACCTGTCGCAATGCAGAAATTACAGGAGAATGTGCTGACGGCTGAAGAGAAACGTAGCGGGATCTATGCCAAAGTGATTAAGAAACTCGACCCAGAGCATCCCGAAAGGGTGCTGTTAAGCGAAGGGTTGGCAGCGATGCTTCATCTGAAACTGAATGATCAAATGGCGCTGCTCACCAATACCATCGGCGGTCAGGCCAACGCGCTTGACGCTACGGTTGGCGGATTTTTTAACACCGGCAACGCGGGCAGCAACGACAAATTTGTCTTCATGCCGCTGGAACTGGCGCAATCGCTTTATGATGTTCCAAACGGCGCTGACCGTTTGACCGTGCTGCTGGACGACGCAGACCAGACCGAAGCGATGCAAACCCATCTGCAAGCAAAGTTGAAAGCTGCCGGCTACGATATGGAAATCAAGACCTGGCAGGAGCTGTCAGACTTCTATAATCAGGTACACAATATGTTCGACATGATCTTTGGTTTCATCTTCAGCATCGTATTGACCGTGGTCGTAATGAGCGTAGCCAACTCCATGGGTATGACCGTAGTCGAGCGCACCCGCGAGATCGGCACCTTGCGCGCGATTGGCCTCAAGCGTGGTTGGGTAGTCCGTCTGTTCGCCACAGAATCACTTCTGCTGACTCTGTTAGGTTGTGCAGTTGGCTTGGCAATTACCTTTGGCGTACGTTACGGTATCAATGTCGCCCATATCTCCTACACCCCCCCCAACAGCGCCAGTGCTGTGCCGCTGCTGGTTGATGTTGATGCCGGTCGTACCCTGTTCACTTCATTGATGATGCTCGCCGTTGGAACCCTGGCTGCATATTTGCCTGCAAGACGTGCAGCAAGACAGGCGATTATTGACGCGTTGGGGCATGTGTAAAGGAATTTCAATGAACATTAAATCTTTTCTCATTCCGCTACTTCTCTGGAGTATGTCTGCCAACGCCGCACCGGATGCACAGTCTTTGCTGCAACACGCCGATCATGCCCGTGGCGGTGGGCTGCCAGGCATCGTTTGGGAGATCAAACTGGTATCCCGTGACGGCGATAAAGTGTCCGACGAGCAACGGCTCGAAGTTCGTGCGGTGGACGATGCCAGTGTCGCGGAAACACTGGAGCCGGCAAGATTCAAGGGTTCCAAGCTATTGCAGGAAGGGCGCAACATGTGGCTGACCCGCCCCGGATTATCCAAGCCCATTCCAATTTCGCCCCGTCAACGCTTGAGTGGCGAGGCATCCAACGGTGACATTGCCGCCACCAATTATGCGGGTGATTATGAGGCAAAGCTCGCTGGCGAAGAGATGGTTGATGGCGAGACTTGCCACGTTCTCGAACTGACCGCACGCAACAAACGCGCTACCTATGATCGTGTGCGCTACTGGGTGTCGGCAAAACGCGAGATTGGGGTCAAGGCCGAGTTTTATTCCCTATCCGGGAAATTACTGAAGACTGCACGATTTGATTACGGCAACACGATTGAATACAACGGCAAACGCATTCCATTTGTCAGCAAGATGATTATCCGCGATGCGCTGATAGATGCAGAGACAACGATGAATTTTAGTTCGATAAAAGTGCGCAAGATCGCTGCTGCAGAATTCGATCTTGGGCAGATGCAATGAAAAGCAAATCCCCCCTCCGCCCCACTTTGCAAAAGGGGGGCCGGGGGGGATTTAAGCTCACAGCACTCCTCACTCTGTTCCTCATTCC
>CAIQPV010000355.1 GCA_903873725.1 uncultured Nitrosomonadales bacterium | reverse complement strand
GATCCCGAAAAAAAACAGGCTATCCAAGCAGAGGGCAAGGAATGATCCCGGGCATAATTACATTTCGCATAAGCCTGTGGCTGATTCTGACGATATTGCTGGTGACTGTTGCTGTCCCGGCTGCGAAAGCTGCTGAAAATATCCAGAAAGGTGAAAGCGTCCAGATGATGGAGGCCTTTGACCGGAATTCACCGCGCGTCGAAGACGCAAATGTACTGAGTGACCATAAGAAACATGTAGTCATGTTTATCATGGGTGTGCCGTTGTTGCTTTTGGTGCTGATTACCGGTGCGTTGGGTGTTGCCATGGCGTTATTTGGCAAACAAGTATTCATGATGCACATGATTTTTGCCGGATTGACTGTCACGCTGGCGTTGGTGCATCTCGTTACCGGACTGGTTTGGTTTTATCCATTTTAGACAGGGTGGGGTGGGCACGTTTTTGTGCCCACGCGGAACCAAAACCGCGTGGCCAGACACCCCCTTACCCACCCGACTGATTCCCCTTTCATGCTTGGAGAAAAACTACTGCCAACGGGTGCCAAGCCTGATTTAACTCAAGCATATTGGTTGCTGGCGGGATTATATGGTTTATCCGGCCTGACAAGCGTGGCCTACGAGGTATTGTGGGCGCGCATGCTTTCCTTGCAGTTTGGCGTGAGCGTGTTTGCGGTTGTGCTGACTGTTTCGGCATTCATGGCAGGGTTGGGAGGCGGCAGTTTGTTTGTGGCGCGCCGGGCAACCCGAATCAGAAATCCACTTCTGCTGTTGGCTGCACTGGAAGGCGGCATTTCACTTTACGCACTGCTTCTCCCATTGATTCTGCAAATGACGTCCTCATGGATTGAGCACGAGTCGGCGCAACTTTCTTTATTTCAATGGTATGGACTGATGGCTGGTGCAGCCTTGTGCTTGCTGTTGCTGCCGGCATTTGCGATGGGCGCAGGGTTCCCGCTGATATTGACTGCGCTCGGAAACAAGACGGTGGATTTGGGAAAAATTTATGGCCTGAACACGCTGGGAGCAGCCTGCGGCGCTTTGTTGCCGCTCTGGTTGCTGCCTGCCATGGGATGGGGCGGGGCAGTCCTGGTGATTGCCGGGGTTGGCTTAATGGTGGGGTTTGCCATGTTTTTATTGGCATCCGGGCACAGCACCGGAACAGTGGATGAAGAATGCGCTGTACAGGTAAACAACGCCCCAACAACCCGGCCGCACTTGCCCGGTTTATTCGCCTATGCCGGAATTGGTGCGGCAAGCCTGATCCTGGAAATAGCCTGGACGCGCTTGTTCGGCATGGTGATGTTGCGTACAGAATATGTGTTGGCACTCATTCTGGCAGGGTTTCTGCTGGGCATCGGCTTAGGTAGTCTGCTCGCTCCGCGTCAGCACAGGCAAGCTTGGTTTGCGGCATTGCCGATCGTGGCCGGCGGATTTTCCTTGATAAGCTTGTGGCTACTTCCCGCGCTTTCGGCCTGGGTGGAGCGAACAGAGTTTCTCTCCCTGTTCGGCGCACTGGCTACGCAAGGTCTGATGCTTGTGCTGTTGACCTTGCCGGTCACGCTGGCGCTTGGGGTGTGGCTACCCTTGCTGAACAGCCGCTTCAATGGCGGCGGGATGTGGTTGTATGGAGCAAACTCGCTGGGAGCGGCGCTTGGCGCTGTCATTGCAGGACTGGTACTGATCCCGGTATTGGGTACTGCGGCCACCGTGGTGGTGGCTGCTTCAGCGTTGCTGGTTCTGGGGTTGGCATGGGCGAAATCGCGCCTTGCGTGGATAGCCGCGCCGCTGTTTATTGCAGCGGCATGGCCGGTCATAAAACTGCCGCCGGTCAGTGCGCTGCAACCCCAGGCACAAGCAGGCAGCCGGAATTTATATCTGTACGAAGATGCCGTTTCGATTACCCATGTGGTAGAACAACAGGACGGACAGCGGTTGTTGCTGACCGACCTGCAAAGAATGGATGCTTCAACTGATCCTACAGCGGTATTCGTGCAGTCCAATCAGGCACGTCTTCCCTTGTTGTTGCATGAACAGCCGCGCACGGTATTATTTCTGGGGTTGGGTACCGGAATTTCCGTGGCCGGTTCACTGCCGTTTCCTGATTTACAACGCAATGCCGTCGAGTTGTCGCAAGGCGCGATTAATTCGGCAGGGCGCTGGTTTGCACCGTTAAACCATAATGTGCTGCAACAAACCAGGGTGGACCGTGATGACGCCCGGCATTTTTTAAGTGCGACACAAAACAAATACGACGTCATTATCGGCGACGTGTTTCATCCCGATCTTGTTGGCTTGAGTTCATTGTTGTCGGTGCAGCAATTTCAGCGCGCGCGAAATCACTTGAGCGACAACGGACTGTTTGTTCAATGGCTGGCAATCAACCAGTTTGATGGAGAATCGTTAGACGTAATTCTGCGAACTTTTCATCGGGTGTTTCCCGATGCGCAATTATTTCTCGATGGGATGCATCTTGCCTTGGTCGGGCCAAGGCAAAAATTTTCAGGCGCGACAGGGTTGTTACACAATTTGCAGCGTATGTCCCTTGCACAACAGGATGCCACAACAGTTGGGGAGGGTGGATGGACTTGGCTGGGCCGCTACTGGGGGCCGCTTGCAGAAACGGAAGGCCCGGTACAAGACGAGTGGGCGCCGGTGCTTGAATTTCGCCTGCCGCGCGCGCGCTACGCAGGAGAACTGGATGTGCCATCATCGCTGCGTACTTTGCTGAAAAGGCGGCCCGGCATGGCGGAAGCGGCGTCCTTGCTCGGCGTGCGCGATAATGACAGAGAAGCTTTCGAGCGCGCTTACGGCGCAACTGAGTTGATGGTGCGCAGCTGGCTCGCGGCTTCGCAGGGCGCATCGCAACAGGCAAACAGACTGATGTATCTGGCCTATCAGGCGAATGGAAAAGATCGCTGGATTGCTTATGCATTGGCTGATAGTATGTTCGCCTCATTGGCGCAAGCGCGTCAGCATGGCTTGAACGAACAAGATGCGTTGCAGCAGATTCTGCAACTCAATCCGCAGCATGTGGAGTCATTGCGTGCGCTGTGGCGGCTCAAACGTCAATCGGGCGATGTCCAGGCCGAATTACTTCGTGCGCGGTTGCTGGAATTGAGTCCGCTCGACCGGGAAGCACGTATGGCAGGGAAATAGTTTATGTCCGGCAGTATCAACCAGAAATCCATCTCCTCGATTCCCATCAAGGTAATCGGCACTAAACCCGTGTCTGCCCGTTTCCATTGGAAACGGCGGGCGGTGCAAGCAATGGCTATTGCCATTGCGATTATTATTCCGGCCAGCGGTCTGCTGCGTATTGATGTTGAGGCAGGGGCGTTCGTTTTGTTGGATCATCAAATCTGGTATTCGGATTTTTTCCTGATGGCGGGGTTTTGGATTTTTTCGTTAAGTTGTCTGGTGATGTTGTACTCGACCGCAGGAACAGTGATTTGCGGCTGGGCTTGCCCGCAAAATACTTTGGCAGAATGGGCAAACAATCTGACGGGCAAGCTTTTGGGTAAACGCGCCGAAGTGGACATGACGGGCAAAGCGTTATTGGTATCCGCCTCCAAGAACAAAATCCTGAACTGGTTGCTGCTGGGAATTGCATTTTTAGCGGCATCGATGTTTTTTGCGTTAATCCCGCTTTTTTATTTTTATCCGCCGAACCTGGTGTGGTCTTTTATAACGTGGCAAGAGGATGCCAGACTGGCGGGGTCGCTGCACTGGATTTATTCGATATGCGTGCTGATCATGTTTCTGGACATTGCGATCATCAGACATTTCTGGTGCCGTTACTCGTGCATATACCGGGTTTGGCAGCACTCGTTCAAAACCAATCAGACCTTGCATGTGAAATATGATGCCAGCCGAGCCGACGAGTGCTCAAAATGTAATTATTGCGTAACCACTTGTTTCATCAACCTGGATCCGCGCAAGACGGATATTTATGATAGTTGTATCAATTGCGGGGATTGCATTGACGCGTGCAACCAATTGCAGGCCAGGAAGGAAATGCCCGGCTTGTTGAGGTTCGAGGTGGGGGAACGCAAACAGGAGAACGTGCGGAAATTCCGTACTGCGGCAGTTTCCTTGTTTTCCAGGGCCGGCTGGATGACGCCTTTTGCCATATTCAGCGCGGCAATGTTCATTTGGGGAGTATGGACTTACCAGCCTTATCATATTGCCGTCGGGCGCGCGGAAACCCAGCAAGACCCTGCTGCACGGGATTATCGTATCGCGATTTCCAGTAAATTGTACCGCCCGACGGAATTGCATGTGCGAGTCAGTGGTTTGCCGGAGGGAGGTTACCGCCTTAGCACAGACGATATCAAAATGTTGCCGGCCGGGCGCGAATCCATCACTCTTTCGATTGCGCAGGGCTTGCCACATGGCTTGCATTCTTTCGTGGTTGAAGTTTCGGCAATTGATGGTTGGACAGGTCATTTTAACATTCAGCATTTTTCAGAATAGAGGTGAGAGCCATGATTGCAAATAATAACGTGCAAGAAGCAAACGACATCGGCTTGTCGGGAGTGAGGGAGTCGAACTGGGGCGAAGAAAAAACCGATCATTTCGGTTACGCTTCAGATGAAGAACGTTTGGCAAAACGCGGGATGGAAGATTGGGAATTGGTCGAAAAAATTCCCGATTCCCAAAAGGGCGTTCCTTACTGGTTTGGGGCGATAGTCATAGCGGTGTTGTTGGTTGCAGTCGGCTTGAGTTTTCCTTTCTGGGGGAATCGTCCCGGCTATGAGCGCGACTGGGTGGATTGGGGCTTTGTAGCAGCCCTGTTTTACATTTCAGCGGCGGCAGCACTGGTCTATTTTATGGTGCAGCTTTACGGGTCATCAGAAGGCGGCAAGCTCGATTCCGATAAGGACAAGAAGCCGACAGACGGGGAAAATGCAAAAAATTAATTTATCTTCCCTGGTTACACAGTTTAAAAAATGCAGCGAGAAATATGTTGCATTTTTTCTGCTGGCGGGAATTTTAGCGGCGTGTAGTGCAGACACGTCGATGGATGCCCCGGCGCAAAAATGGCAGGACATGGAAATTCGTGTCGAATCCCGGCCAAGTCCGCCCAGCACCGGGATGAACGAGTTTCTGGTGATAG
>CAIQPV010000354.1 GCA_903873725.1 uncultured Nitrosomonadales bacterium | reverse complement strand
GCCAACGAACTGCGCGACTGGCGCATATGGTTTGATCTTGCCACCGTCCTCATCAAACGCGCGCGCAAACTTTATGTGAAGGACGACATTGGCCTCGACCTCGCCAACACGGTCTATGCGCTCGACAGCACAACAATCGATTTATGCCTTTCGCTGTTTCCGTGGGCTGATTTTCGTTCAACCAAAGCCGCCGTCAAAATGCACACGCTGCTCGACCTGCGCGGTAATATCCCCAGTTTTATTCATGTTTCTGACGGCAAGATGGGCGATGCGCCCGCCTTGGATTTGATCACACCGGAAGCCGGAGCCATTTATGTTATGGATCGCGGCTATGTCGATTTCCGCAGACTTTACGTCATTCATCAGGCGGGCGCGTTCTTCGTCACGCGCACAAAAACCAACATGAAGTATCACCGCGTCTATTCACATCCCGTGTCGGACAAAACAACAGGCGTCGGTGCCGACCAGAGCATCGCGCTCGATGGATTTTATACGAAGCAGGATTATCCGCAGCACCTGCGGCGCGTTTCGTTTTGCGATCCAAAAACCGGAAAACGTCTCGTGTTCCTGACCAACAATTTCGCGCTTTCGGCGGAGATGATCGCCGCGCTCTACAAAAAGCGCTGGCAGGTCGAACTGTTCTTCAAGTGGATCAAACAAAATCTGCGCATCAAGCGTTTTTACGGCACGTCCGAGAATGCCGTGAAGACGCAAATATGGACGGCGGTGTGCGTTTATGTGCTGGTAGCGATCATCAAAAAAGAGCTGGCGCTCGACGTCTCGCTCTACACTTTTCTACAGATTTTATCGGTTCATTCTTTCGAGAAAACTCAATTGGGACAGGCTCTTTTTGACGTCCAGTCCAATTCCCCACTCGCGGCATCATCCAACCAACTGAATTTGTTCGATAGTTAACCGGACACTAGTGATTTCATATACTTCGTCCGCTTGGTCAGCGTTTTGATACCACTCCGCATTCGGGAGTTCTGAGCTACCGTGAAGAACTGTTCTTGATGGAGCAAAAGGCTGGGCTTTTCGATGGTCTGGACAATGACTCGTTTGGGGAATTGCACCCTTATGCGGCGCGCGATTATGACAAACATGCCCGATACAATGGCCGTTCATATGCCATTTCGCCCCAAGGCGAAAGCCGTATGGACGTGGTCATTCGCGTTAAGCATCTGTTTGGCACCATTGTCGATGATTATCGTGCACAGAATGTTCGTAACGTGATCGTGGTCAATCACGGCGTAACCCTTCGTGCTTTTGCTATGGCATGGATGCGTTATTCACCCGAATGGCTGGATGCTGAAAAGAATCCTGGGAATTGCTGGATTCGGCACATACACGGCTCGCGCACATCGGGTTATGTGGATGAGGGATATATTCACGGGCATAGAGCGCCTTTTGGCGATCCGCTGGCGACACAAAGACAACTCGAAAGAGTAGAGGATATTTTAATGTTGGTTCCAAATCGCCCGAACACGATTGTTCCTCCGGGGGTTCGTGTGATTGACCCATTTGCTAAAAATGAGCCAATTTAATCGTGCATGTCCAAACATTTGAGGCTACTGCAAGGACGTTAAGGTTAAAAAAAGGTAACAATGTTTTTCCGGGCTTATTAAGTTTTCAGTTATCATAACAAGGTAAGATCAGGGGGCATGAAAATGGACGATGTACTGAAAAATTTGGAAGAGCGTCTTGCCAAGTATG
>CAIQPV010000353.1 GCA_903873725.1 uncultured Nitrosomonadales bacterium | reverse complement strand
GGCGGAAGTCTTGGAGAAAGCCGATGAAGAGGCTGTGTTGGCTGCCTTTGACCAGCCAACACACCAGATTTATCAGGCCACGGAAGGATTTCTCGGCTATACCTGCGAGAACGGAACAATTCATTTGAATGAGAGCTTCGTACACATAGAACCAGACTGGCTGGACAAAGAACACACCCGTTTCCATCCGGTGATTACTGATTTCAACCGCAGTACACAATTGATTGTGCGGTACCGACTCAATGATATTCTGCGTATAACAGATTCGCCATGCCCCTGTGGGCGTGCCGAACGCTCGATTGCAGCGATTGATGGACGGTCAGATGAGGTGGTGTGGTTACCCTCCTGTAAGCAAAACAATCTTATGCCGATCTATCCAGACATAATGCGTCGGACAATGCTATTAGCCAGTTCCGCTATAGCCGAGTACAGCATCTCGCAGGATGGTATGAATATACAGATAGCCTTACTAGCTAACCCCGGGGCATCGCTCAAAGATTGTCAACATGAGGTTAGTATTGCGTTCAATACGCTGTGCCAGCAACAGAATCTATTGGTGCCATATTTGCAGTTTACGCATTGGGAACCCCGCGTAAATGCTGCCAAACGTCGTCGCATATCACTGATAAACAAGCCCGATGGGACAGTATGCACGTCATGATCCTCGGTGCCCGCGCGCCAATCTGCCTGGAATGGGCTCGCGCCTTTCACGCCAGTGGTTGGCGAGTGAGTGTTGCAGACTCTATCTCTTGGCCATTGACTCGCACAAGCCGGATGGTTGACCGATTTGTCCGTCTACCAGAACCTCGCTATGCACATTCAGATTGGGTTGCCACACTTAGGAAAGAAATCATCGAACAAGGGATAGATCTGTTATTACCTACATGTGAGGAGGTGTTCTACCTATCTTCCGCAATGGCAGAGCTACCTACTTCGTGTCGGATATTCACGAGTAATTTTGCTTTACTACACCGTCTGCATCACAAAGGATGGTTTGCATCTCTTACGGACTCTTGGCCGGTGAAGGCACCGGAAACTCGGTTATTGGAATCTCAATTAGATGTCCAAGCATTTGCTCATGAATCAGTAGAATGGGTGTTCAAACCGGCATATTCTCGTTTTGCAGTACACACCCTCATCAAGCCACGGGCTGCCGAATTGTCCAGAATAAATCCGACAACGCAGCATCCCTGGGTTGCTCAGCGTTTCGTGGATGGACGAGAGCATTGCAGTTTCAGCCTCATAATCAACGGCAAACTTACGGCACATGCCTGCTATCATCCCAGACATCGTGTTGGCCGTGGCTCAGGCATCTGGTTTGAACCAACTGATCCACCTGAATTAAGAAGCTTCTTGCAGCAGTTCGGGCAAATGACGGGTTACACCGGTCAAATCGGCTTCGATTTCATTGAGGATAGAGAAGGGAACTTCCATGTGCTGGAGTGCAATCCTCGTGGCACCAGCGGCTTGCATCTGTTTGACGACCAACCGTTGGCTCTAATAGAGGCGCTCTCTGAGCGACAAATTAAGCCTCTCTATGCAACAAATCGGCCACGCATGGTTGCAATGGCAATGTTGTTATTCGGGACTCCACGTCTCATGCTCAAGAAGCCAAGAGCGTGGCGAAATTTCTGGCTGGACTACAAAATGGCCAAAGATGTGATAACACGCCGGAACGATTTAGGTCCGCTGTTTACGCAAATTCCAGGGCTGGCAGAAATCGTTTCGAGAGCGATTTCCCGACGTTGCTCAATGTTAGCTGCAGCAACAGCTGATATCGAGTGGGATGGGCAACCCTTGGATGGCACCAATTCATGAGATTGTTGCAGAGTTCCCAACTGAATGATCAAGCTTTGTTTTTGCGTGATCCTACCTGTGTTACCTTCGTGCGTGACTGCATCGTTAAGCAAGGCCAAAAGGCTATTCGCAATGTGGTGACCGAGATGCAGATACTC
>CAIQPV010000352.1 GCA_903873725.1 uncultured Nitrosomonadales bacterium | reverse complement strand
CTATCACCGGCACATGCAATTCCTTGGCCAAGGATTTAAGTGATCGTGAAATTTCGGAAATTTCGTTAGCGCGATTTTCACCGCCTTTGCTTGAGGTAGACGACATCAACTGTATGTAGTCGATAACGATGAGCCCCAAGCCGCCTTTCTCTAAATTCTGCCGATGCAGGCGACGTGCTCGTGACCGTAATTCCAGAGAATTGAGTGCGGCTGTCTCATCAATAAAAATATCGGCATCATGCAGTCGCCCCAGCGCATGGGTCATGCGCGCCCAATCATCGTCCCCTAGCTTGCCAGTGCGCAAGGTTGTCTGATTGAGCTTGCCGACCGAGCCTATCATGCGCATGGCCAACTGAGTGCCGCCCATTTCCATGCTGAATATTGCCACCGGCTTTTTACCTTCAAGTGCGACGTGTTCGGCAATATTGATGGAGAAAGCGGTCTTGCCCATACTGGGACGACCGGCAACGATGATAAGATCGCCAGGCTGCAAGCCTGATGTCAGATTATCCAAGTCTGTGAAGCCGGTCGCAATACCGGTTACATCACTGTCGTTGTCACGACTATATAGGGTCTCAATCCGCTCTAATACGATAGTCAATAACGGTATAATTTCAACGAATCCCTGTTTGCCACGTTCCCCGGCTTCGGATATTTCAAATACAAGTTTTTCCGCCTCATCCAGCAACTGCCGTGCATCACGGCCACCGGGATTGTAGGCACTGGTGGCAATCTCGCTGGCTGCCTCAGCGAGCTGGCGCATAATGGCTCGTTCGCGCACTATTTCTGCGTAGCGCTGAATATTCGCCGCAGAAGGAACGTTCTGCGCCAGTGAACCCAGATAAGCCAGTCCGCCCGCCTTGTCGAGTTCGGCATTGTTTTCCAGCGACTCTGCCACCGTAATCACATCAACCGGTTTTGCCTGTTCGGTCAGGCGAGCGATATGCCTGAAAATCAGGCGATGCTCAAATCGGTAAAAATCACGATCCGTAATCAAGTCGGCAACCTTGTCCCATGCAGTAGTATCCAGCAGGATACCTCCCAGTACCGATTGTTCGGCTTCAACAGAATGAGGGGGGAGCTTGATTGCTTCAAGCTGTGAATCTGGAACGGGAGTTGAATAGTTTTCCACGATTATGGTTATCCTTATTACTAAAAACCAGAGCATCGCACCCAGTCGCGCCAACCTATGTCGCAGTCGAACTATGAATTTTCAAAATCGACTCAATTACAGCAAGCATCCGCATTCACCCTGCCGGATTAGCTGAATGGACAAAGATCTCTGAGGGAGGTACAAAATGGTTTAGCGCAACTTCCTGCTCGATCCAAAGCAACACGTCATACCCCGTGCCTCTTTGATCGTCGCCCAGATCGTGATCAAGCGAAAGCTGAATAACGGTTCCTGTCTGCAATAGAGTTATGGCCTCATCCGGCCAGCGAACCTGAATCCATCCTTCAGGTGCAATTCTCTCGTCGTCCAAATAGACCTTCATAAAATTGCTCGGTAATGATTGATAAATGAGTAGAATTACACTTGTTCGCGTCACGTTGCGTCGCAGTCGGTATGTATATTTGGCATTTCGACTAGACGGACAGACTTCATGATCACGATAACCAATCTATCGAGAGACAATATGCAAACACAGAACGACACGCTACTGCGCCTATTGACGATGCTCCGGTACATACCACAGCATCCCCGCCAGTCAACCGCGAGGGAACTTACCGAGCATGTGGAGG
>CAIQPV010000351.1 GCA_903873725.1 uncultured Nitrosomonadales bacterium | reverse complement strand
GCTTGTCCCTGATCCGAGTGAACGGACGAAGCACGTTGCGGGTCACCTCGACTTTCCCGAGCAGGGACCGTTCGATCAGAAGCCTTGACTCCTGCGCGATTTCCCTGAACAGCGAGTCCGACAGGGAATCGATTTGGGCAAGGATTTCAGTTGATTTCACGCACATGTTCGCCTCCAAAATGAAAAAAGGGGCGAACCATGCCCGTGCGGGGATGAATTTCGCCCCACAGGGTTGATGAAAAAAATTAGAACCAACAATCTTCCACGGGCAAGGCCACCGCCTCCGCAATGTTCAAACGCGGCCGCAGCAACCCCAAGGCTTCGGCCATGGGCCGGATTTGGGCGATGTCCGTGTCGAAAAACTTCAACACGCCTGTCTCGGCAGAAATATCCGTGGTGATATCAATGCCCATCTCGTCTGCGATGTGGACATAGTCCACGTCGCACTTCAACGCCATCAGCCATAACACCGGCTGAAAGCCGACCCCTTATGCAACATGCCCGCTCGCGGACATCGCCGTGGCATGATGGCCGCAAAACCTGGCGATGGCATCCCGCCCATTCCATGCTTGGATGGACGGAAATCCTTGCGCCTTGCCTTGCAGTCTTGCCACATGCCTCGCCAGCACTTAAGGCGTGTTCGCTGTAATCGGTGATTTCGAAACGCGGAACGCCGGCAGTGACCAACGCCTGCACCAACGCCGCGAGCGGGCCGTTGCCTTCGCCTTTGAAATCCACGGCTTTGCCGGCGCGCAGGAGTCTGGCGCGGCATTTGGCCACGCCGTTCTTGCTTTCCGTCTGAAAACTCTTGAGCGCCCACGGGCGGTCGCGCTCGACATACTCCCGCCAGAACATGGTTTTCAATTCGGTGCCGGAAACCTCGCGGCCCAGTTTGTCCACCTCAAGGTTGGCAATTGGCCCGAATTCGCGCTGCAGGTCCTTGGGCAGCGCGATGCCAAATTCGGTTTCCAGCAAATAGGCCACGCCGCCTTTACCCGACTGGGAATTCACGCGAATAACCTCGCGATATTCGCGGCCAATGTCCGCAGGATCAATCGTGAGATAGGGCACGTCCCAGTGCTTTCGCTGCTTACTTGCCCATTCGGCCAAGCCTTTCTTGATGGCATCCTGGTGCGATCCGCTGAACGCCGTAAAGACCAGCTCACCGGCATATGGCTGCCGCGCGGGCACGGTCATGCCGGTGCAGCGCTCATAGACGTCGATGATTGAATTGAGCTGGGAAAAATCCAGTTTTGGATGAATCCCGTGCATGTACAAATTCAAGGCCACGGTGACCACGTCCAGATTGCCGGTGCGTTCGCCGTTGCCAAACAAGGTGCCCTCGACGCGGTCTGCGCCGGCCAACAAGCCGAGTTCCGTGGCGGCCACGCCGGTGCACCGGTCGTTATGCGTATGCAAGCTGATGCTGAGCGAGTCGCGGTGCTTGAGGTTCCGGCACATCCATTCGATCTGGTCGGCATACACGTTGGGCATGGCAACCTCGACCGTGTCCGGCAGGTTCAAAATCATCTTGTGCTTGGGAGAGGGCTGCCAGACGTCCATCACGGCCTCGGCAACTTCTTTCGCATATTCCACTTCCGTGGCGGAGAAGCTTTCGGGGGAATACTGGAGCAAGACCTTAGTGCCTTTGAGGCGGGGCAGCCGGTCTTTGATCATCCGGGCCCCGTTGACGGCGATGGCCTTGATTTCCTCCTTGGATTTGCCGAAGACCACGCGGCGTTGGGCTGGCGACGTGGAGTTGTAGAGGTGGATGATCACCTTTTTTGCGCCGAGCAAGGATTCCACGGTGCGTTCGATCAGATCTTCGCGCGCTTGCACGAGCACTTGCAACCAGACATCGTCGGGCACGCGCTTCTCCTCGATGAGGCTGCGATTGAAGTTGAACTCCGTGGGCGAAGCCGAGGGAAAGCCGACTTCGATCTCCTTGAACCCGATTTTCACGAGCGTCTGGAAGAGCTCCAGCTTCTGGGAGACGTTCATGGGCACGGCAAGGGCCTGGTTGCCGTCGCGGAGGTCCACGCTGCACCAGCGCGGGGCGGCGGAGAGAACGCGGTTGGGCCACCGGCGGTCGGGGAGCTGGACCGGCGGGTGCGGGCGGTATTTCCGGGAGGGGTCTTTTAACATGTTATGGCTTTCTCATTATTGCCTGCCGGCGGC
>CAIQPV010000350.1 GCA_903873725.1 uncultured Nitrosomonadales bacterium | reverse complement strand
GCCAAAATCGTCGATGGACAAACTCACCCCGGCAGCGAGTGCGTTTTTCAGGTTTTTCTGCACCGTATCGGAAATATCCATGAAGAGGGACTCAGTCAACTCCAATTCCACCAACTCCGGTTTGACACTGGAACAGATTAACGCTGCGTAAAGCGCCTGGCTGAATTTCGGGGAGATCAATTGGGCACGCGAGACGTTAATGGCAACCTTTATGTGATAACCCGCGTCATGCAGCAGACGGGCCTGCATCGCACCCTGCAACAAACTCCATTCCCCGAGGCGAATCACAAGGCCGGTCTTTTCCGCGACGGGAATGAACTTGCCCGGAGGAATATTTTCGCCGTTTACGGAGCAGCGCATAAGGGCCTCTACAGCTTCCACCCGCCCGTTTGCACAAATGATAGGCTGATAGTTAAGACTTAACCCGCCTGTCTCAAGTGCAGTGTGCAAGATGCTTTCGATGGAGAGTTCTTCGCGTGCAAGGGTAATGCCGAGACGTCCGGGGATGGGCTCGTCGCCCGAACAAACGATACTATTACCCCCTTTGTTTTTTGCGGCAAACATGGCCCGATCTGCGCGTTCAAGCAAGGCAAGTGAATCTTCTCCGGACTCGTGGATTGCGACACCGATGCTCGCAGTGGGACGCAGGGTCAAATTGCCGACAGCAAGGGATTCCTCCACTGTTCTGGCCAACTCTCCGGCAAACTGCTGCGCCTGGGTGCGATCACATTTTGGGACGAGCAACACAAACTCATCCCCTCCCACCCGGGAAAGCTCTGCTCTGCCGCTTACCCGGCTACGGAAGCGCTCGGCAAAATCCTTGATTATCTCGTCGCCGCCTTGGTGACCAAACGATTCGTTGATTTGTTTGAAGCGGTCTATATCAATCCAGATGACAGCAAACGGTTTTCCTGTGGACGTTGCGGCTGCTGCGAACTCCTGGGCTGTTTGCAAGCAGCCTGATCGGTCAAGGAATCCGGTGAGGTAATCAATGCTTGTCATTTCGGAAAAATGATTAGCGCTAACTGCGCGGGGGTACAGGTTAAACCAAACCGAATTTTTTGTGTAGTGAAATGGAGTTGTATTAACCTAACTATTCGCAATATAAAGTACTTTTGGAATCTCTGCGTTGCTGAAAACTTTGCAAACAGCCATCCATAATTGAGCAAATTGATGTGAGTGGTGAGAACCGTTACATGGAATCTATTGAATTGGCGCTGCCAATGGTTGACCATGCGATGACTCAATAAAGATTTTCCAGTGTTGTTGAGTTATCAAAGTCATTTCCGTGGCGGTATCCAGCATCTCTGTTACCCAGTCACTTCGTTGTGCGAAAGTAATAAGCTGATCTGCGTTGGCTGACCCGGATCGTCCGGAAGCGCGAAGTTGGTCCCAAGCCAGGATGCGCCCCATGGTGGCCACAACTTCCTTGAGCCGATCCAGTTTCTTCCCCCAATCGCTGATGGACACACGATCTTCAGAAGGTTGCAACCCCCTCAGAATGCAGGGGAGTCCGTCGAGTTTTACCGGGTGAAGGAAGGCGTGGTCTACGGCCTGCATCCTTTTCTGAATGGTCACTACCCGGTTTGCCTCGTCCGGCCAGGCCGGCTGTTTGATGCCAAGACGGGCGAGGTGAGGCACCATTGCGGACGGTTTCGCTTCCTTGATGTCGAGCAAATAGTTGCCATCGGGGGAACCCTTTCCCTCGACTAATACCACGAACCGTTCCACACCCAGGCTACCGGTTCCTGCGATGCGGCGACCAATGTCGAGTACCTGGAAAAATTTCGGGTCAGACTGCCAGGCGGCAAAACAATCCATGAACTCGGTGACCATCTTTTTCTGGGCATCAGATGCGGACAGTGCTTTCACGCCATCAAGTATCAGGTTGCGTTTATGACCTTTGCGAATCGTGCGTTTGTCGAGAAAAGCCGCTCGCTCGCGATCCTCCAACGTGGTCAACAATGCATTCACGAGGCCACCGGATGTGTCCCTCTCAACCCAGAGAGGTTTGCCGTTGATCAGAGCATGGCGGTATGAGTCCAGACAGCTTTGGCTGGCAGCCAGAGCTTCCGCACGAGTAGCGTTAAGAGCATCAACCCCGCACTGAATGCTGGTCAGCAGACGAATAATGTCCCAGGTGGCTGGTGCAAGCGCTGCCTCGTCGTAGTCATTGATGTCAAAATAGACCAGCCGGTTATCACCCTTGTAGCTGCCATAATTCTCGAAATGCAGGTCGCCGCAGCACCAAGCGAGGGGTGGATCGCGAAACAGGGACGAATCCGGCAGGGCTTCGTAGAACAGATGACAAGCTCCGCGCAGAAAAATGAAGGGACTCTGAGCCATCTTTGCATATTTCATGGACAAGCGCTCCGGATCACGGCCCGTGTTATTGTTGTAAATCGCGTTGATGATGCCGGAAGAATTTAGGGAGGATTGCGTGCTCATTGGTGGCAGATGGATCTTGATGTGAATAGAGCCGACAATATACACATACTCGTTAGGAAAATCATGTCAGATTATCCGTGGAAACGCACCTATTACGCCCCATCCATCCTACCCACCCACCAGGGTCGCCAACCCAAGCAGCAGCAAAATCATCCAGAACACCAGCGCACGCCACACTAGCCCTACCGCGCTTTGCATAAAATCGGCATCGGCCTCTTCGCCCATACCAAGTTCAGGGCGATCAAGCGGAAAGCCATCCTGGGAAATTGGCAAGCCGAGGCGCACGCCTAGGGCACCCGCCCCACTGGACAGAACAATGCCAGCTTCCGGGTCGGGCCAACTTTGAGCCTGAGTGCGCCAGCAATACACCGTATCCTCGAAATCGCCGACAATAGCGAAAGTGATCGCGGTCAGGCGCAGAGGCAACCACTCCATCCAGTGATAGGCTTGGCGGGCGAATACACCAAATTGGCCAAACTCGACGTCATCCTGTTTACCCCAACGCGAATTGAGAAACAGCGCGAGACGGTACAGCACGGCTCCAGCCGGTCCCAGCCCCAGCAACATGGTAATCACGAACCACGCCATTACACCAAACACATGGTGGTGCGAGGCCAGCAATGCTTCTTCGATGGCGACACGCGCTACTTCTTCCGCATTCAGTTCATGGCAGGGTGATCCCCGCCAAATGGAAAGCAGGCTGCGAGCCTTGTCCAGATCATCGTTACGCAACGCCTTGTGGATGTCGGTGAAGTAGTGGCTGAACTGGCGAAAGCCCATGGTGAGGTACAACGTCAGCACGCTGAATGCCCATGCAAATACGGGGTTAACGCGATACAAAAACCAATACAGGGCCGTCGAAACGAACAGTGGCAACAACACCGCACCCAGCCATGCAATCTTGCCGTGCTTGTGTTCACCCGCATTGAAATGATACTGAAAAAAATGCAAATAGTTGTTCAGCCACGCGTACAGTTGCTTGCGCGAGGCAAGCGGGTGGAGTTGTTCAAGCAGCAGGGCGGCAATAAGGGAAAGCAGGCTCATGGCATCTTCGGGCAAGTACACAGTCGGTTACACGAAAGATACCACACAACTTTGCCGATTGCGCAGGGCGCATAAGTCAGCCAAGCATTAAAAATTCCGGCTTGAGGCAATCAGGCAACGGCAACGCTGCTTTTTTCATGCAACCTGTGAACAATATCCCCGACGGTGGCGCCGCTTTTTTCTGTCAAAATTTCTGAAATCTTACCTGCATCAAGGTTGGTATTGGCCATAATCGCCTTGAACGTTTCTTCAATTGCCACAGCAATCCCAACTTTATCAATACCTTCAATATCCTGGAGATTTTCGACAGCAGCCTGTACTTCGTCGAGTACTCCTACTTTGATTTTTCCCAGAATCCCGATAACTTCATTTTGAGCAAGGTGAGTGGTAATTGAAAATGCCTTGATGGATTCATTGACTATCATGCATAGCCTGTCAATATCCAATTTCCCGAGAATCAAAGCCTTTTGGGTATAAATGGCAGCTCGCCTGTTTGCGGCGTTTGTCATTAGGGTGAAGTTTCGCATGATGTTCCTGACATTAAAGAATGTGTAATTATCGAATAGTCGGCAAGTCAAGTAGGGCGTTTACAAGTTATAGACATTGTGCCGACAATATTGTTTCCATCTGTACGGTAACCAACATAAGGAAAAGATTTCTGGGTAATATGCTTAAAATAGGCATGATGGATTAACCGCATTACCCAAAATGGTGTCAGACATGAATAACAAAAGGATTCCGGGGGGCGCAACTCCACAACTTGAAAAACGGCATCGTGCTTCCGGATTGAACAGCAAGTTCAATGGTGATCAATTGGAGTTTGCAGATTATGTCGCTCATCATCGGGAGATGATTGCCCAAGCCCGCTCGGGTATGGGCGCATCCGACATGGAAAAAGCAATCAACGGCAATGCACCGTTCGAAATGAAACCTACGGGCAATTATCCTGCTGGACAGGGGAAGCCCTATAAGCGCGGCGTATTGCTTACCCATGGCTTGACCGACTCTCCTTATTTCATGCGTCACCTGGGCGCGTTTTTCCAGGAAAACGGTTTTCGCGTGATGGCCATGTTATTGCCGGGACATGGTACGCAGCCAGGGGATTTGCTCGATGTACGCTGGGAGGAATGGGCCAAGGCCGTTACTTATGGCGCTGACAGGCTTGCTACCGAGGTTGATGAAATCTATCTGGCCGGTTTCTCCGCCGGTGGCACGCTAAGCGTTTACCATAGCCTGCTTGATCGCCGCATACGCGGCCTGTTCCTGTTCTCGCCGGCGCTCAAGATTTCGCCCAAGGCCGCTTTCGCCAATCTGCACAAACCTTATAGCTGGCTCGTCCCGTCCGCGAAGTGGTTCACCATCATGCCTGACCGGGATATTTACAAATACGAATCATTTCCCAAGAATGCCGCAGCCCAGGTTCACTCACTGATACAGGAGGTCAACGAACAAGAGCTGTTCCATAAGCTAAACCTGCCGGTGTTCACTGCAGCGAGTGCAGATGACACAACCGCTGACATCTCAGCAACCTTGAATTTCATGATCCGCATACCACACCCATCCAGCAAGTTGTTGCTCTACACCACCGATGAGGGCAGTCATACGCATGGTTTCCCGGAGGAAAAACTGGAACTGGTAAACAGCGTAGTGCCCGGGCAGCGAATACTCAGCTCGGCGCACACGGCTATCGTCCTTCCTTCCGATGATACGCACTATGGCGAGTCGGGAGACTATTCCAACTGTACGCATTATTATCCCGGCGAAATGGAAAAATATGACGCTTGCATCAACAGGCCGAATCAGGTGTTGCAAGGCGAGATCACCGAGCAAAACCTTGCAGTTGGCACACTACGTCGCTTGATGTACAACCCGCATTTTGCGGCCCTAAAGATTTCCATGCGTCAGTTTATTGAAGGGCTGTAGTTACCACTATTCGATCTACCCAATAAGTATATGAATAGATGTTCCAGCACCTTTATGGCAACCGGCATATCACCTGATTGCAAACCATCTGATAGCCCCGTTTGAAATGACTTGAACACCCTCATAAAAGAGGCCATCACCAAGGCGGCTCGATCCGATCAAACCGACAAATATAAATGGGGTACAACTTCGCTCTTGCTTATTAACTGTCACTAGTGATATTATTGACACCATCAATAGTTATATGGAGATGGTTATGTCGGATAAAGTTAAGATATCAGTGTTTCTTGAGCCTGAAGTTGCAAAAGCAGTAAAAAT
>CAIQPV010000349.1 GCA_903873725.1 uncultured Nitrosomonadales bacterium | reverse complement strand
TTGATTCCGGCTACCGGACTGTTCAGAATAGACCTGGTTGCCGGGACTTTCGTGATGCTTGGTCGCCAAATATGGTGGTCAGACATTGCCTTGATGCTGGGTTTCGGAACCTTGCTGGTTGCCGCAGCCATCATGACTTATTCGACCATAGGTGCCGTTTGGTGCGGCTGGGCCTGTCCGCAAAATCTGGTGTCGGAATGGGCAACTAATCTGACCCACAAACTGCTTGGCAAGCTTGCCAATGTCAATGTCGAAAGCGTAAATTCCCAAGTCGCAGCCACCAAGAACAAGGCTGTCAACTGGATCATTCTCGGCGTGAGTTTTCTGGCGGCGTCACTGGTGCTTGGGCTGATTCCGTTTTTCTATTTCTTCACGCCGGATGAAATCTGGTCGTTCATTACCTTCAAAACCAATTCCAGCCTGTCCCAATTCATGCACCGACTTTATTTCGTAAGCGTGGTTGCTTTTTTTCTGGACGTTTCCGGCATTCGTTATTTCTGGTGTAATTATGCTTGTATGTACCGCTTTGGACAGCGGTTCTTCAAGTCGAAAGATGCACTGCACGTGGCTTATGACGCGAACCGTTCATCCGATTGTGCCAAGTGCAATTATTGCGCGGCATCCTGCTATATCGATATCAACCCGGCGAGTTTCAAGTCCACGGACACCTGCATTAACTGCGGAGAGTGCATAGACGCCTGCGACCGTCTTCATGAGAAGGAAGGAAACTCGGGTTTGTTGCGATTCAGGCTTGCGGAAATAAAATCGACTAAACCGGATGGCAAGGATGCCGGACTGCTCAACCGAACGAACTGGTGGGTAAGCGTGCTATTTCTGATCGGCTGTGCCCTGTTTGCCTGGAGCATTGTCAATTACTCGCCCTATAACATCGTCGCCTACCGGTCGGAAAAGTCCTCAGGATTATCGGTCAGTGATTACAAAATACTCGTGTCGAACAAGATGTATGCTCCGGCACAACTTGCTTTATCCATCAAGGGGATTCCAGAGGGGAGCTATAAACTCGAAACGGAGAATCTGGATATGGCTCCCGCCTCGCGCGCAAGCGTTAACTTGCAAATTTCCCCTGATCTTCCCAAGGGGTTGCATCAAGTCATAATCGAGGCGCGCGCCAAGGATGGATGGGTTGGACATTTTGGGGTGGAGCATTTTTCTGCGAGAAACTGATTTTGCAGTCTGTCAGAACTTTATGAAATATCAGGGTTAAGAAGATGGGGCAGCGCCGTCCAGCTGCATCTAAACAAAGGAGCAAAGAAAATGTCTGTGCCGGCGAGTTTAATGACTGGAATACTTTGTGGTATAGCGCTATTTTTCATACTATACAGCACGGGAGTGATAGATAAATGGTTCGACAAGTGGGATCAGTAACAACGGTTTGCTTCTTGCAAAACTATACGGGGATTAGTGGTTGAAGAAATTTCCCAAGTGACTGTTCAGATCTTGATCAATGCGGATAAAACGAACATGCAGTTGGGTATTTGAAGGTAAAATATTATCTGACTGAGAATTGAATTTATGGAGAATATTATGACTGATGAGCTGGCGCATGCAGGGAGTCATGGACCTGTTGGGAATCAGGAAAAACAGGTTGGAGATCAGAGTGGTTCAGGTGAAAAGCCAAAGAAAAAGAAAGCCAGTTGGACCCGCACGATACTGTGGATGCTATCGATGGTAGTGCTCGTTAACGTGTTTTTTGCGGTTCTCGCATATATCTTGCATAACTATAAAATAATCTAATGTGAAATTCGTGTAGAGAGTTATCTGCTTCCCCATACAATTGGCGATTTTTTAACTACTTGTCCTGAGCCAGATGGAACCACAGGCAATCTGACTATGCTATGTAGAATTGCCAGGGCGTCCGCCGCATTAATCGTCGCATGCTCAAGCAATCATTCCAGCCGCAACCGTGTTGTTCGTTGCTTCATCAATTACAATAAAGTTCCCGGTAGAACGGTTCTTGCTGTAGTGATCCAGCACCAGCGGCTGTTGCACTTTCATCGCCACACGTGCGATGTCATTCATGTGCAGCTTGTCGGTTCCGTGATGCGACAGGGTGTTCACGTCCACGCGATATTCCAGGCGCGAGAACAGGCATTTCACCATGCGCGTGGTGTGCTTGATGATGTATTTACGGTTCAAGTCCAATGGCGATTCGGCCAGCCAGCACAACGTGGCTTCCAACTCCTTGGCAACTTGTGGCATTGCGCTCGCTTTGACGAACATGTCTCCCCGCGAGATGTCTATCTCGTCTGACAAAGTTAGCGTGATGGATTGCGGCGCGTAGGCGCGTTGCAGGTTGCCATCGTAGGTGACGATCTCTTTTATTTTGCTGGTGCGGCCCGATGGCAGCACGGTGATCTCGTCGCCGACCGCAATCTCACCCGATTCGATGCGTCCCATGTAGCCTCGGAAGTCGTGATGCTCCTGTGTCTGCGGACGGCATACCCATTGCACAGGGTAGCGGAAGTCGGTCGTATTCACGTCATAATCAATCACCACGTTTTCCAGAAACTCCAGCAAGGGCGCGCCTTTGTACCAGCCCAGGTTGTCGCCGTGTTTAACCACCATGTCGCCATTCAAGGCGGACATGGGGATGCAAGTCACGTCATGGATTCCGAGCTGTGCGGCAAAAGCGCGGTATTCGGCCACGATGGCATTAAAGGTGTCTTCCGAGTAATCCACCATGTCCATCTTGTTCACGGCCAGCACGATGTGCGGCACGCCGACCAGGCTGGCCAGGAATGTATGGCGCCGTGTCTGCGTCAGCACGCCTTTGCGCGCATCGATCAGAATGACTACCAGATTGGCCGTGCTCGCGGCAGTCACCATGTTGCGCGTGTATTGCTCATGCCCCGGCGTGTCGCCGATGATGAACTTGCGCTTGGGCGTGGCAAAGTAGCGGTAGGCCACGTCTATGGTGATGCCCTGTTCGCGTTCGGCTTGCAGGCCGTCGGTGAGCAGTGAAAGGTCAACGGCGGCCATGCCTCGCTTTTCGCTGGTTTTTGAAATGGCTGAAAGCTGGTCTTCGAAAATGGATTTGGAGTCGTGCAGCAGGCGTCCGATCAGCGTGCTTTTGCCGTCGTCCACGCTGCCGGCGGTGATGAAACGAAGTAGTTGTATTGCGTTGCTCATAATATCCCTCTTAATCCTGATTCACGTCATACCGGCGTAGGCCGGTATCCAGCGAATTTATTCAACTGCTTTTTGATTTTGTCCCGCGTTGCGCGAAATTTTCTAATAACTGGATTCCGGCCTACGCGGGAATGACGACCTATTAGAAGTATCCTTCTTTCTTGCGCAGCTCCATAGAAGCATCGGAAGTCTGGTCGTCCATGCGGGTGGCGCCGCGTTCGGTGATGCGCGTAGTCGCAGTCTCTTCGATGATCTCCTGCACGTTGCGGGCGGTGGATTCTACCGGCGCGGTGCAAGTCATATCCCCGACGGTGCGGAACCGCACCGACAGCACCTCAATTTTTTCACCCGGCTTGGGTTGTACCAGATGTGAAACCGGAATGACTGCGTTGCCTCGGCGGATTACTTCGCGTTCATGCGCGTAGTATATTTCCGGGATGTGCAAATTTGCTCTTCCGATGTAGTCCCAGATGTCCATCTCGGTCCAGGTGCTGATCGGGAACACGCGGATATTTTCCCCGTTGTGTACGCGTGTGTTGTAGGTATCCCATAGTTCGGGGCGCTGGTTCTTCGGATCCCATTGGCCGAACTCGTCACGGAACGAAAAGATGCGTTCCTTGGCGCGTGCCTTTTCCTCGTCGCGGCGTGCACCGCCCATGCAGGCGTCGAAGCCGAACTCGGCGATCGTCTCCAACAGCGTGACCGACTGGTAGGGATTACGCGGCTTGTCCAAGTCTTTAATGACAATTGTGCCGCGCTTGATGGAGTCTTCCAGCGAGCGCACGATCAAGCGTTCGCCGAGATCGGCAGCCAGTTTGTCACGGCAGGCGATCACCTCGGGAAAGTTATGTTCGGTATCTATATGCACCAATGGAAATGGAAATTTTGCCGGGCGGAACGCTTTCTCCGCCAACCGCAACATTACAATGGAGTCCTTGCCACCGGAGAATAACAATGCGGGATTTTTACACTCTGCCGCGACTTCTCGCATAATGTGGATAGATTCGCTTTCCAGCGCATCCAGGTGGGTAAAGGTGTGGGAACTCATTGTTACTTCTTTCTCGCTAAGCTTCATATCATGCTGCCTGTAATTGTTTGATTTCAATGCGCTGCCCAACATGCAAGCCACATTCCTTGTCCTCTGGGTTTTCCCACCACCATCTTCCGGCACGAATATCTTCACCCAATGTGATTGAACGCGTGCAGGGTGCGCAACCAAGACTGGGATAAAACTGGTCGTGCAGCTTGTTGTAGGGCACATTATTTTTCCGGATGTATGCCCACACCTCCTTGTTCGACCAGTCAAGCAGCGGATTAAATTTCTGCAACCCCTGATCTGCATCATAGGCGGATACTTCCAGCGTGCCGCGTGTGACTGCCTGGTCCCGGCGCATTCCGGTGACCCACGCGCCCTTGCCGCGCAAAGCACGGCGCAACGGCTCAACCTTGCGCACAAAACAGCAGCCCTTGCGTGATTCCACACTGCCGTAAAAACCGTTCACACCGTTATGTGTCACGTATTCTTCAACTGCGGCACTGTCCGGAAAATATACTTTTAACGGCATGCTATAGCGCTCAGACAACTCCTGCATCAAGTCATATGTTGCCTGCGGCAGACGCCCGGTATCCAGGCTGAACATTGAAATATCAAAGTTGTATTTGGCAATCAGATCAGTCAGCACCATATCTTCTGCCCCCAAACTGTTGGCGAAACATACCGGTGCATAGCCGCGTACCGCATCGGCCAGCACTTCAACCACCCGATCAACTTTTTCTTGCAGTTCACTCATACTGACTCCATTTTTACTTATGCTGGCACGGCAACCCGTTTTGCCGCAATTGGTAACGGTTGCACGAGAGGTGCCGTTAATTTTGGCAATGCCTCGGACAGATCAAGCTGCGCATCCCGTGCGCTGCAGAATGCACCTACCTGCACTGTCCAGATATCTACCGCGCGATTGATTGCTTGCAATACGGTATCGTTCATTTCCGGTGTGCTATGAAGTAACCCGACCAACCGTGCAAATTCAGCCGCCAACTCGCCCGGAACGATTTGCCCGAGTTGCGATACAAGTTTCGTCAAGTCGTCCTGCCGCGCTCCGCCCATCATCTGTGCCAGTCCGCTACCCAACAGGCGCAGGATGGCTTCGACGCAATGTGCAGCTTCATCGTACTTGCGCTGAAACACCAGCGCATTGCGGTATTCGCGTTCGTGGGCCGCCTCGAAGAAGTTTGCTCCGATCAACACTTGAGAGGCACCGGCGCATTCACCGCCCCCCAGGTTTACCACACGGAAATCACCGGTACCACCATGGTCGCGCATGACTCCCTCAACATCCTCACGCTTGACTTCGACAATGTCAGACAGCAACTGATTGAAATAATCCGGTTCTTGACGGCGCACCCACGAGAAGAAGTTTTCATTGCTGCTCTCCGGATAAGCACTCTCCACGCGGGCAATTGCCTGTTCCGCACGAGCTGCCGGCACCGACGGCCCCTTCAGCGCAAGAGCGCCCCCTCCCATGCCGTTACCGCCGAAGTACATCTGGTAGTGCGGCACCAGCTTGCCATGTACCCGCTTGCCTTCGCCGTAGATACCGATATCGCCGGTTTCCGGTTGCGCGCAACCGTTGTGACAGCCCGACACGCGGATGCGCAAATCCTTCACTCCGCCGGATAACTTGGGGCCGAGCAGTGTGCTGGAGGTAATGCCCAGGCGGCAAGTGGAAGTGCCGGGGCAGGCCACCACATTGTCGCCAGTGACGGGCTCGTTCAGACCCAGTGTGGACAAGGCTCCGCGCAAGGTGGAAATAATTTCCACTGCCACATTCGGAATAGCCAGGTTCTGGTCTTGTGTAGTGTGGAGTTCGACCAGATTATGAATACGCAACAAGTCAGCGATGCCATGCATCTGCACCGGGGTAATATCGCCTATCGGCAATGCAATCGGCAGCACGAACAATCCCGGCTGGTGTTGTGCAAACAGCTTGCGCGGAGCGCCGGGGCCGGGAATTTCATTGCCACTCTGTTCGCGCCAAACACCCTGCGGGTAAGGCAGGTTAGCCAGAGCCTCCCTGGTGCGGGCGAATTCCTCGCGATATTTTTCCAGAAAATCCTGTACCCCAAAACGCTCAACCAGGAACTTGATGCGCGACTTGGCGCGCTTGGTACGGTCGGAATACTTGTTGTGCAAAGTGACCAGAGCCTCCAGCGAAAACAGCAGTTCGCTCTCGGAAATAAATTCTTCCACTACGATGGCTTCGTGCGGCTTGTGCCCCAATCCGCCCCCAGCCTTCACCATGAAACCGTGCTTCCCGTCCTTCTTTACCGCAACTACCCCGGTATCATGCAGCAAAGATTGCGCACAGTCGGCCTCGCAACCGGAAAAACTGATCTTGAATTTGCGCGGCAACTGCTGGTTGAGGGGGTTGCGCAGGAAATGCTGTGTCGCACCGTCCACATGCTCGCCCACATCCACGTGTTCGCGCGGGCACACCCCGGACAGACCGCATGCGGTCATGTTACGCACTGCGTTGCCGCACGCCTCGCGCGTAGTCAACCCTGCTTGCGCAAGACGGCGCAAAGCATCGGGCGATCTGGCCAATGGAACAAAATGAATCTGGATTGACTGGCGGGTTGTGATGTGGGCAATGCCGCGTTCCGAATAAGTTTTGGTTACGTCCGCCAAGGCGTCCAACTGCACCGGAGTCAACCGCCCGCCCGGCACCTTGACTCGCAACATGTTCACGCCTTCCTGGCGCTGACCGTATACTCCCTGTTGCAGGCGGATGGCGGTAAAGCGGTCGGCGTCCATGTGGCCGTTGAAGAAGGTTTGCACCGCCTGCTCAAAGCGGTCAATTTCTTCGAAATCAGACAAATTACTTGTGTTTACACTCACTAGTCTTTACTCCTTAAAAAGTTTCTAGGCGAATAACAGCCGCCCACCGATAATCATCAACATCGTCGCCAGGAAGGGACGCAATATTTGATCCGGTATTTTTACCCCGAGGTGGCTGCCCAGCCAGATGCCCGGCAGTGACCCCAGCAACAAACTGCCAAGCAGTCCGAAATTAACCGTACCCAGTGCAGCATGACCCAGTCCGGCCACAAGTGTCAGCGGCACCGCATGCGCGATGTCAGTACCGACGATCTTGGCCGTTGCGATTCGCGGGTACAGGAACAGCAATACCACCACACCAAGGGCGCCGGCACCAACGGATGAAATGGTCACCAGCGTGCCAAGTACCGCACCGGTAAATATGGTTGCTCCCGACAAATGGTGGGCATGCAATTCATAAATCGCGCCGTCCGGGCTACGCCCCATTTTTTGCAAATAGGGTTTGAATAGCAAGGCCAGCGCAGTCAGTACCAGTGCCACGCTCAGCACGCCGGTAATCAGTGCTTTCAAATGCTTCTCGTCCATGGACAGGTAGTGCAACAGCACCACGCACAACAAAGCGGCCGGCAAACTGCCGGTTGCCAGCAGGCGCACCACCTTCCAGTCCACTGTTCCGCGCCTGCTGTGCGCCCAACTGCCGCCGATCTTGGTCAGTGAGGCATAGAGCAGATCGGTGCCAACGGCAGTTGCCGGTGCAACGCCGAACACCAGCACCAGCAGTGGAGTCATCAACGAGCCGCCGCCGACACCGGTGACACCGACGATGAACCCGACCAGGAAACCGGAGATTGTGTAGAACCAGTCCATACTGCTTTCAATAAGGGGTAATTAACCGTGACGGCGCGAATGGTAACGTACCTATATATCATTCCAAAATACTATTATGTTAGTATCTTATAACCATATGTTATTAGGAGATTGCGATGAACCTGCAGCAATTGCGTTACCTGAACGAGATTTCGCGGCGCGGACTTAATATTTCCGAGGCGGCTGATGCACTGTATACGTCGCAGCCAGGCGTCAGCAAGCAAATCAAGTTATTGGAAGAAGAACTCGGAATCGAGATTTTTGTACGCAACGGCAAACGCATTACTGCAATCACCGAGCCTGGCAAAGCCATCCTTGAAATTGCCCAGCGCATGCTGCTCGACACCGAGAACCTCAAGCAGGTCGGGGCAGAATTCCGCAGCCAGGACAGCGGAACACTCACCGTCGCCACCACCCACACCCAGGCGCGGTATGCCTTGCCGCCGATGGTCAAGCTGTTCATCAAACGTTACCCGAAGGTCAAGCTCAATCTGCATCAGGGCAGTCCGACGCAACTCGCGCAGCAAGTACTCAGCGGCGAGGCGGATATCGCTATAGCCACGGAAAGCCTGTCCCTGTATGACGAACTGGTTACCCTGCCGTGCTATGAATGGAACCACTGCGTGATCGTACCGCCGAAACATCCTTTGCTGGCGGAAAAGAAATTGACGCTGGAAAAAATTGCGCAATATCCGATTATCACTTACGACTTCGCCTTCAGCGGACGCGGTAAAATCAACGCCGCTTTCGAGGCGCGCAGGATCACTCCGAATATAGTGCTCACCGCCATTGATGCGGATGTAATCAAAACTTATGTGGAATTGGGTTTGGGTATCGGCATCGTCGCCCACATGGCGTTCATCCCGGGACGGGACAGGCACATCCGCATGATTGAGGCAGGGTACCTGTTCCAACCCAGTACCACGCGCGTTGCTATCCGCAAGAATGAATACCTGCGCGGCTATACCTACCACTTCATCGAATTATTCGCTCCCCACCTGACACGCGAGGTGGTGGCAAAAGCGCTGCACCTCCAGAATCGCTGATAACTTCAGATGGTGCCACGCTTACCGGGCAGAGCCGGATTATGAAACGCATTCATATTAAATCAACATGTCGAGATTGTCAGTCAAGTGTTGCTGCAAACTGTTTGAGCTCGTCCTTGGATAAATTGATTATGCGGATGCGCAGTGCCTGATTAAGGTGGGGGAAGTGCAATGATGTCGCTCGCAAGTAGCCCGGGTCGTAATGCAAAGTGAGTAATTCGCCTACCAGCGTCGTATAGTCCCCGCCGTGAATCAGGGCAGTCCAGTGTTCGAGAAGTTTGGCGCCATGGTAACGGTATAGCGTTTGCAAATGTGTGACCAGTATCTCCGGGAAATTCAGATAATGCCGGTAGTCTTCCAGCAATCCGGCGACACGTACCTCGAAACCCGTTTCCAACAACAGACATTCGCTGCTGTGCATCGCAGTGACCAGCGAGGGGGGCAGGGCAATGCGGCCAATCTTGTTGCTTTCCGCTTCCACATAGACCGGGCGTGCAAGGTCGAAGCTTTGCAGCCTGAGCAATAGCTGGCTATCGAACAACTTTTGAGAAGGCTGTGCATGGTCGGGCCAACTGCCCAGCACCGAGCCGCGATGTTGTGCCAGCACTTCCAGATCAAGCACCTGCCGGCCACTTTCCGCCAGCGCGCCAAGCAATCGGCTTTTACCCGATCCGGTCGGGCCGCAGACAACGCGCAATTTCAGTTTGCTCGGTAAGACTGACAGTTTGTCCAACACGTCGTGCCGGTAAGTTTTGTAGCCTCCTTCCAGCTTGTGTGCTCTCCATCCCACTTGATTCAGGATGATACTCATCGCACCGCTACGCTGCCCTCCACGCCAGCAGTAGATTAACGGCTGCCACGATTTTGGATGGTCTCTAAAGGTCGTTTGCAGATGTTGCGCAATGTTGTTTGCCACCAAAGCTGCGCCGACTTTGCGCGCCTCGAAAGGCGATGCCTGCTTGTACAGGGTGCCAACGGTAATGCGCTCTTCATTTGAAAGAACGGGGCAATTGATTGCGCCGGGGATATGGTCTTCGGCAAACTCTGCCGGTGTACGCACGTCGATAATTTCGTCAAACTCATCGAGCTGTGATAGGTTTGCAGTTCTGATCAACATTATTGAGCGGGGGAAGATTCGTGTCCGAAGTAAAATTAACCCAATTGTCGCACGGTGGCGGCTGCGGCTGCAAAATAGCCCCCGCCTTGTTGCAGCAAATTCTCGGCGAGGCAAAAGAAAAAACGCAGTTTGCCAATCTGCTGGTCGGCACCGAGACCGGTGATGATGCTGCGGTTTATCGCCTCAATGAGCAGCAAGCCATCATTGCAACCACGGATTTCTTCATGCCCATTGTGGACGATCCATTCGATTTTGGACGTATCGCCGCGACCAACGCATTATCAGACGTGTACGCGATGGGCGGTACGCCGATCATGGCGCTGGCCATCGTCGGAATGCCTATTAACAAGCTCTCGGTAGAGACTATCCGTGCCATCCTGCAAGGCGGTGAGTCGGTGTGCCAAACCGCCGGCATCCCTTTGGCGGGTGGACATTCCATCGACTCTCCCGAGCCAATCTACGGACTGGTGGCAATAGGTGTCGTGCATCCGGATCAGTTCAAAAAAAACAGCGGCGCGCAAGCCGGTGATGCATTGATACTTGGGAAGGGGCTGGGGGTCGGCGTGCTGGCGGCCGCTTTCAAAAAGGGCGCATTGTCCGAAGCAGGTTATGCCCAGATGATCGCGAATACCACCCAGCTCAACGCTGTCGGTAGCAAATTGGCGGCGATAGCTGGTGTGCATGCCATGACCGATGTGACCGGCTTCGGATTGGCAGGTCACCTGTTGGGAATTTGCCGTGGCTCAGGTCTGGGCGCGGAGATTAAATTTGACCAAGTGCCGGTCTTGTCCGAGGCGTTGCCGTTGGCCCGGCAAGGTTATGGGCCGGGAGCGATTGATCGCAATCTGGCCAGCTACGGTCACGAGATCGATTTCGCCGCGCATCTGGAAACCTGGCAGCAAAGAATATTGGCTGATGCGCAGACCAGCGGTGGATTATTGGTAAGCGCTGATCCGGATGCGGTCAGGGAAGTGCTGTCGCACTTCCTTCAAGCCGGGTTTTCTCAGGCTGCGGTGATTGGCAGGGCAAAATCAGGGGCATCACGGTTATCCATAATTTGATTTGGCAATCCGCGTGGGCACAATATCGTGCCCACTCTACTTGGCTCGAATGTTAGGTTGGTTATCTCCATCGGACAATCTCCGTTTGATTGCTGGACAAATAGGAAATTGTAATGTACATTAACGCGTACATATTCGGAGCCCTATCATGGATGCAATGACCTATACCACCGTCCGCGCAAACCTCGCCAGCACCATGGATCGAGTTTGCAACGACCACGAAGCCTTGATTATTACCCGTAACGGCGAGCAGGCCGTGGTGATGCTCTCGCTCGAAGATTTCAAAGCGCTTGAAGAAACTGCTTATTTATTGCGCACGCCTGCCAACGCTAAACGCCTTCTCTCGGCGGTCGCTCAACTGAATACCGGAAAAGGCGTTGAGCGGAAGCTGACCAAGTGAAGTTGATTTTTGCGGACGAGGCATGGGAAGACTATCTCAACTGGCAAAAACAAGATAAACGCATGGTCGAACGAATCAATAAGCTGATACGAGAAACCCGACGCGAGCCCTTCGCCGGAGTAGGGAAGCCCGAAGCATTGAAACACGCGCTATCAGTATACTGGTCACGCCGCATAACCGACGAACACCGTATGGTGTACCGCATCGAAGGTGATGCGCTGCTGATTGCGCAATTACGCTTTCATTACTGAGATATCCAACGAATTGAGGGGCTGGCGGGGTTTATCGGCCCGTCCCTCTCGAATGTGAAAGTTTAGACCGCTCATTCATAGTGCGTCCACATCCGCAGGACACGAACGGTTTTCTCTTTGATAAAAACTTCGTACACGATATGGTGCTGAATATTGATGCGGCGCGAGTAGGTGCCGGCAAGGTCTCCGACCAGCTTCTCGAAGGGCGGCGGATTTTGAAATGGATTGTTAGCAAGCACAGCTAGCAGTTCTTGCGCCTTGGGCTTGAGGCCGCTTGCAGCAAGCTTCTTTGCATCTTTGAGTGCTTGCTTGGCATACACAACCTCCCAACTCACAACTGAAGCTTCTTCGCACTTCTTGCGAGGGGCTCGGCCATACCTGCTTTTATCGATTCGCGCATGCCGGGTACGGCAAGCAGGTACAAAGTTTCTTGAATTGCGCCCCAATCTTCTGCGGAGAGCAGCACAGCACTGCTGCGCTTCCCTGAAATGATGATTGG
>CAIQPV010000348.1 GCA_903873725.1 uncultured Nitrosomonadales bacterium | reverse complement strand
CACTCAATTGTGATTTTGGGCCCGACCCCACGGGGCCGTGTTCACTAGCAATGGACGAGGGGTGGGGGCTCACTGGCCCGCCCTTGCTCGGCGTGCATCCCATTGCGGCAGGGAACACCGTGGCAAGAGACTTGCTGGCACAAGGCGCGGGCGAAATTCTTGCGGCACTGGCTTTGTAAAACACCGTAGGATGGGTGGAGGCCGGCAGGTCGCAACCCATCAGGAATGAACGATTACTCGGCGATGATGGGTTACGCTACGCTGTACCCATCCTACAGCACTAAATTACTCTCTATGGATGAGTTTCCATTTTTGGAATGACTTCTAATCTTTCTCTTGCCGGACTCAACATCGTGGTGACCCGCCCGCGCGAGCAGGCGGCACAACTGACACAACGCATTGAACATGCCGGCGGCAAGGTGGTAGTCTTTCCGTTGTTGGAAATCAATCCTGTAGCCAACCCTCAATTCCTTCACGCACTGGTTGCTCGCCTGCATGAATTCAATCTGGCCATTTTTATCAGCCCCAACGCGGTCCGCTATGGCATGGCAGCCATACTTGCAGCCGGAGCCTTACCCTCAAATCTAAAAATTGCCACGGTCGGTCAGGGCAGCGCCAAGGCGTTACGTGATATGGGCGTGCAAGAGATTATCGCGCCGCAGGAACGCTTTGACAGTGAATCGCTACTTGCCTTGCCCGCCTTGCAAAACGTTTCCGGTGACCGCGTAGTAATTTTTCGCGGCAACGGCGGGCGCGAATTGTTGGGTGACACACTCAAAGCACGCGGCGCAATGGTAGAGTATGCGGAATGCTACCAACGCAGCAAGCCGCAGCAGGAGGGCGTCGCATTATTTGCCGATGATCCCCATGCCCTCATCATTACCAGCCGCGAAGCGCTGGCTTATTTATGGGACATGCTTGATGACGCTGGCAAGGTGCGAATTGCCGCCGTACCACTGGTTGTGCCCCATCCCCGGATAGCTGACGCCGCACAAAGTTTGGGCTGGAAAAATGTGATAATCACGGCAGGAGGTGATGACGGCTTACTGTCAGGTTTGGTAGGATGGGCAAACGATCGGAAATCACTATGAACGAGCAAGCATCACCCGCAGCCCCCCCCCCATCCGCACCGGAGATACCGGTTGCGTTACATGTGTCCCATGGCAATCCCGTGGCGAATATCATTGCACGCATGAGTATTATGCAAATGACGCTGGCTGTCGTGCTGATGATCTTCTTGTGGCAATGGTTCGACGCGCATCACCAGATCAGCAACATGCAGCAGGAACTTGCGCTTCGCCTAGCCGAAATGGAAGGTAACAACAAGGCCAGCCAAATGCTGGTAGCACAAGGACAGGATGCCACACGCGAATTGTCCGCCAAAGTGGCACTGCTGGAAGCCCACTATGCCGAAGCGCAAAATCAGCGTGCGGCGCTGGAATCCCTGTATCAAGAATTATCCAGCAGCCGTGATGAAACCGTGCTGGCGCAAGCGGAACAGATGCTGCTGATTGCGGGGCAGCAGTTGCAACTGTCGGCCAACGTAAAAGCCGCACTGATTGCCATGCAACAGGCCGACGATTATCTAAAACGTATGGATCGCGCTTCGCTTAACGGTTT
>CAIQPV010000347.1 GCA_903873725.1 uncultured Nitrosomonadales bacterium | reverse complement strand
TTCAGTCCCTATTTTCGGTCGCGAAGGAGTAACGATTTGACAAAATTTTCCGAGACAGTTCCCTTACGTTCGTTCCATGCAATATTGTCTGGACTGGTCGCTATCGCCTTGTTCTATTTGCTCTTCTTATTAATCCCCAAGGCGGATGGTGCAGATGCGGTTCCGCGCCCTGTCACAGCAAGAGGCGAACTGGCCGCAGATGAAAAAGCAACCATAGAATTGTTTGAGATGTCCCGCAGTTCAGTGGTATTTATTACTACCAAGACGCAAGTCCAGGATTTCTGGTCGCGTAATACGTTTTCAGTTCCTCGCGGTTCCGGCTCTGGATTTATATGGGATGAGAACGGGCATGTGGTTACAAATTATCACGTCATTGAGAATGCAAGCGAGGCCACTATCAAATTGGCCAACGGAAAAGATTACGCAGCCAAGCTGGTGGGCGCCAGCCAGATGCACGATATTGCAGTTCTCAAGATCAATATAAGCAGCAATAATTCCCCACCCTTGCCGATCGGTACAAGCCGCGACCTTAAAGTCGGGCAAAAGGTTTATGCCATTGGCAATCCATTTGGCCTTGACTGGACGCTGACTAACGGAATTGTTTCTGCTTTGAACCGTTCGCTAACCGAGGAGAACGGCGCTACGGTCGAACATCTCATTCAGACCAATGCGGCCATTAATCCGGGTAATTCCGGGGGACCATTGCTTGATTCCGCAGGCCGGTTGATCGGTATCAACACTGCAATTTATAGCCCGAGCGGGGCTAATGCAGGCATTGGATTTGCTGTTCCGGTGGATACTATTAATCGTGTCGTTCCACAACTTATTCGTAACGGCAAATACACACGCCCTGCACTTGGTATAGAAATAGACGAGAACATCAACGAAAGACTGGCAGCGATAATCGGCATCAAGGGTATTGTGATACTAAAAGTGCCATCCGGCACGACTGCTTATTCGGCTGGATTGCAGGGTGTTACCGTCTTGCAAAATGGGAATATCATACCCGGCGATATCATCACAGCAATAGAAGGGAAACCTGTGGATAGTGTTGGTAAGCTTGGTGCGCTGCTGGATGATTTTAAGGTCGGGAACAAAGTCAGGATTACGGTATCCCGTAAAGGGGTAAGTCGGGAGGTGCAAGTATTACTTCAGCCGGGTGGGTAAAAAATGTGACCGGCGGCACGTCCCGGAAGTTAATCCTGCCATACTCATTGCAGAAGCTGCACTTTGCATATTTCGAGCGAGCGGAATATTTAGCTAGACATTGCGAGAATGCTCATTAAAGAACGATGCTGTGGGATGTGGCAATGTCCCGTCACCATAGGCACGTATTACTTGAGAAATTACGATTTGATAACCATTAAGCCAGTTTGCCTGTGCAGCTTTAGCTTCAAGATGTTTTGGGTTGTTCATCAATTCTTCGAGCCCTTCCAACGTTTCCCAATAATATACGTTTGAGATAAGACCGGTTTCTTGATTTTCCCATGATTCCTCACCCAGATAACCAGTAGACAGTTTTGCACTCTCGGCTATAGATTGATCAAGTTGATAAAACTCTTCATCGAATTGTTTTTTGGCGAAGATAAACGTTGCTGAATACATAGAAGTCCTTAATTATGGATAATTCGCATATAGGGCGCATTAAAACTATCACGGCCCAGTTGGGTCTGGCGCAATGCCAGATAATAGGCTTCCTTGCTCTGCTCGATGACACTTTCCATGGAGCTGTATGTGAGCAGGTTCTGGTGCTACTGCTTGATGTGGTTGTCGGTGAATGCGATGTCCTGCCACGACGTGAATACCAATTCCATGACTTTTGCGTAGCCAGCCACCTCCTGTTCGACGCGGCTGGTGAAGTTCTGGATTTTCAGGTTGGATAGCAAGCGCTCGACCTCGCGGTCGGAAAGCTTGCTTCCCTCGATACGCGTGGATGAGCCTATGCTTTCAATTGTGGCGACGCGAAGCAGGGCCGAGCCGGGCAGGCACGAGTGTGCCCAAGGCGCGCCATGCCCCCTTGAATTCATCAATCCGGCCGATCAGTGACAGGATGTCCGGGGTCATCTGAATTATATCGGCTCTGATCATGGAACAAATAATACATCCAATTACACCCATTAATAGGTCATTATCCAGAACCACACCCATTGACACCCAAAAATGAGAGCGTGCCACTTGGTGATTGTATTGGTTATGGTTTGAGATTTTAATCCGGCACTTCAAGATGTCATGGTCTGTGGAATGGGTTTGACGGTATCATTCGCCCATTCGCTCGGGGCTATAAATAAAACAAACGGGATTCATGAATAAAGATCAACTCAACAAGCTGGAAGCCGGTCAGGGGAATCATTAATTCATGCCCACGCTAGACTGGCTCAACCGCGCGGAGGCGCTGACCTTATCCGACAAAGTACCGTACCGCGTACTCGATCCCGTGTCCGAGTTTTCCTCCCCTCGC
>CAIQPV010000346.1 GCA_903873725.1 uncultured Nitrosomonadales bacterium | reverse complement strand
ATCTAACAACATATCTACGGTTCAACCTGTTAACAAATCCGCATACGTGCCCAACGCAAATTTTCAATTGTCAGAATACAACCCAGTTAACTCAAGCCAGACTGTCGTTGATTATGGTAATACAGGGAATAACAGTTCAACGGTTAGTAGCCCATCCGGTAACAGTTTTGTTGACGGACTTGGAGGTGGTACCAACTGGGGACCCACTCCCGGTAGCGCTGGCGTAATCTACTTATCAGGAGGCGGATTTGGTGGGTTAGCCGGTGGTGGAACCGGACTTAGTTCAATCACCCCGTCAACCTGGACGCTCAGTTCAAATGGCACCCTTACTTATTCGGTATCTGGCCTGACTTTGGCTTCCCCTGCTCCTGAACTCGGCGAATGGCTACTGATGCTTTTCGGCCTTGGACTGGTCGGGTTTGTAGCAACACTCCGAAAGCAACGCAGCATGGAAACCATATCAGTTGTGGCCGGAATGTGCTGAACAGCTTGTAATCAACAAGCAATACTATGTTACCATTCCTTATATGGTGTGCCATCCACTGCAACACCTTGCGCACCACTCCTGACATCATAAACTTTTCCTTTAACAGAACCCTCCGGAGGCACCAAAACCCATGTCTGGTCGCTCCCGGTAATAGGGTCAGGTGGAATAGTGCGTATATATTTTTTGGCGACCAGATCATCCAGGGTATCCGGGTATTTTGCATTGTCGCCATAATATTTGTCGATCGCCTCACGCATGCCCTTTAAATCAGCACGTAAGGCCACCTCTTTGGATTTGTCTACGCTATGAAAATAGCGTGGCATAGTCAAGCTCAACAAAGTCGCAATGATTGCCATCACGACCAGCAATTCGATGAGAGTAAAACCGCGAAACCGGTGATACTTGACCATCACCATTCCTTGTAAGGAATACCATTGAGCCCGCTACCGGATGAAAGCGAATACACATCAAATACATCGTTTCCTTCCTGCGGTGATTCCGGCCCGCTCGCATAGCTGCGTTTCCCCCAGGTCTGTTCAGGCGTGGCATCAGTATCCTGAAACAGGGGATCGCGGGGTATTCTGCGCAAAAAATAGATTTTTCCCTTTTTCGGATCATTCATAACTTCCACACCCGCGACCAGATCTTCCAGCGATCTCGGATAACCCGACTCACCAATCAATTTGGCAATCCGCCCCTCCTCCGCAGCCTGTTTGTAGGCATCAATCGCTTCACGAATTTCCCGCAATGAGGTTTTCAATTCCTGCTCCTTGTCGCGCTGCACAACCAGTTCACCCATCGGCAAAGCAATACTCGTCAGCGTCGCAACAATAACTACGGTAATCAACATTTCGACCAATGTAAAACCGCACACGCGACTCAAAGGCTTAACTTGCCGGTCTACGTAATCCGCAATCATTGGGAACTACCCGCACCCGCAGTCACATCATGTTTAGCTTCAGGGACAATTGCCACTGATAGTTCAACCGGTTTGGCCGGCATCGCGGCAGATGGTTGAGGAGAATTACTCTGCGCAGGTGCGGAAGGCGTCACAGTCGGTGAACTGCCGACAGCGCTATCAGTTCCAGAAGGAAATTCACTGAATATCGCATCCGGCCGCGTTAGGTTTCGTACAATGTGGGGCGTGATCAGCAGAACCAGTTCAGTCTTTGATTTATCGCGGTTATCATTGGAAAACAGACGTCCCAATAGCGGCAAGTCTCCCAGCCCCGGAACTTTATTCACAGCGGCAGTTTCGTTATTTTGCAGCAAGCCGGCAAGAATCTGTGTTTCTCCATCTTTGAGCCTTAACGCAGTAGACGCATTGCGGGTACCTAACTCGTAAACCTGAGAACCTGTTGACGAGGTGATCGTCTGTGTCACACTGCTCACTTCCAGATCGACCTT
>CAIQPV010000345.1 GCA_903873725.1 uncultured Nitrosomonadales bacterium | reverse complement strand
TGATCTTGCCCTGGACAGAGAAGTAGATTTTGTTCTGATAGCGGGCGACGTATTTGATGGCGACTGGCTCGATTTTAATTCCGGGTTATTCTTTGCAAATCAGTTGCGACGGTTAGCTGATGCAGATATTCGCGTCTTTATTGTCAGGGGTAATCACGATGCCCTGAGCAAGATTTCGAAGGCGGTGACGTTGCCCAAAAATGTCCATGTGTTCAAATCATCCAAGTCAGAGACGGTTGTTGATAAAAATCTGGGCGTTGCAATACACGGACAGAGCTTTGCCACAGACGTTGTGACAGACGATCTATCTGCACAGTACTCGGACGCACACGCTGGGCTCCTTAATATAGGACTGCTGCACACGGCACTCGCTGGCCGAGAGGGACACGAATCCTATGCCCCTACGACTTCGGAAAAGCTTGCCCGCAAGGGATACCATTATTGGGCTCTTGGGCATGTTCATAATCGCGAGATAGTGAGTAAGGAGCCATGGATCGTATTTCCCGGTAATACCCAGGGAAGACACGCACGCGAACTTGGAGAGAAAGGATGCATGGTCGTCGAAGGGAGTGCAGACGATGGCATTACTTCAGTTGAATTTGTCGAGACGGACGTTGCACGCTGGCAGCATCTGACGATTGACGCCGGTAATATTGCAACCCTGGACAATCTCCAGGCAGTGGTACAACAAGCAGTACGTGAGGCACTGCAGGAAGCCGGCGACCGTTTGCTGGCTGTCCGGCTTTCGATTGGTGGACGGACATTGTTGCACGGCAAGATTGTCAATAGCCCGGAAAGTTTTAGGGCGGATGTTTGTGCATGGCTGAATGAAGCTTCAAGTGGCACAGCCTGGCTGGAAAAGATCAAACTTTCCGTTTCGGCCCCTCTTGATATTGCAGCTTTGGCAAAACGAGACGACCCTTTCGGAATGCTTTTGAAGCGACTGGATGAACTTGCTGCCGATCCAGAGGCATTGGCAAAACTGGCGGAATCTGCACTCTCTGAACTTGAGCAAAAAATTCCCGCCGAATTACGCGAGCGTGATTCGTCGTTCAAACCTCTTTCGGAAGGAGTTTGCGGTGAGGCGCTTGCTGCGGCGCGTGAACGGTTGCTGGCTTCAATTTCTGTTGAGGATGCAGAATGAGAATCTCACAGTTGGATCTGAATGCCTTTGGTCACTTTACCAACCGCTGCATTACTTTCGATGCAGGAACTGACTTTCATATTACCTATGGCCCCAACGAAGCCGGAAAAACAACGATTTCACGTGCGTTGAAAGCCGCCCTTTTCGGCTTTCAGGAGCGAACGACCGATGGATATTTGCATGGTAATCCGAATATGCGGGTCGGAGTTGTACTTGAGCATAGCGGAGCGACTCTTGCAGCCATGCGGCGTAAGGCACGCAAAAATAGTTTGATCAAATACGACCCTTTGACGGGCGAAGAACTCGGTGAGGCAATACCTGACGAAGTGCTAACTGCATGGATGGGCGGGCTGACGGAAGGCCTTTACTCGTCAATGTTTGGCCTTGATCACGACGAGCTTGTTGCTGGAGGCAAGGCATTGAGCGAGGGAAAAGGAGAGCTTGGGCAAAGCTTGTTCGAGGCGGGTGCCGGACTTTCTACGGTCAGGACATTGCGCGAGCGTCTTGCGAAGGAAGCTGAAGAGCTTTTCCGCCCCCGCGCTTCAACTTCGGTTATCTACAAAGTATTGGATCAATACAGTTTTGCGCGCAAGGAAGCCAAGGATGCGCAAACAAAACCGGCAGAATGGGAAATGCTCAAAAAAGTTGCAGAGGAAGCAAGAGTCGCATATGACGTGGCACGATCGCAACAGGAACTGCTACAGCAACATGCGCGTCGACTTGAACGTCTGGCCGCTGTCCTGCCAGACGTTGCTTCCCGATCCCTTGCTTTGGAGCAACTTGCTCACTTAGGTGAGGTAACAAAATTACCTCCTGAAGCAACAGCCAAACGTACGGCGGCAGAATCTCAGTTGAGGCAGGCAGAACAAACCAACATCGATGCGGCAGACAACCTGGCAAAGTTGCGGGAAGAACTGGATGCAATCAATCTACCTCAAACGCTTCTGGATGAGAGTGGTTCAATTGAATCTCTGTATTTCACGCTTGAAGCTTACAGGTCTGCTCGTGATGCAGCCACGATTGCAAAAGGCCGGGTAACACAGGCCGACTCACAGATCGAGTTTCTTCTGTCCGCCATAGGTGAGACAAGACAGGAACATCTGAGATCGCTAATTCCGAGCGCAACCCTGCGTGCCAGAGTTCAAAGTCAGGCTACCAAAGGCGCAAAACTGCAAAGTGAACTGGATGCAGCTACCCGGCTAACATCAACAACAACACAGGAGCTTGCCGAACTGATCGCCGAGTTGTCCGAGTTAGGGTTGCAGGATGTACCCGCTTCGTTGACAGAGGCGATAAGTGTATTTGAGGCTCAAGGAAATTCAGAAGCAAAAGCAAGTGAATTAACCCAGCAATCCACTAAGTTAGAAGCAGCGCTAATCCGAGAAGCAAAGTCTTTGTCTGACAAAACCATTGAAACCCTCGTTTCGATGACGACTCCACTGACACCGGAACTTCAGCACTTCCGAACTGCCCGCGATGAATGTGAAACCAGGAAGCAATTACTGCAGGACAAAATAGAAGGTCTTGAAAACGACATTGCAACGGTAAACGGTGAACTGGAAGGACTGATGCAACAGGGCGAAGTCCCTACAGCCGAACATCTGGCGGAACAACGCGGTATTCGCGAAAGTCTGTGGCAGAAGATTCGCAACAAGATTTTCCAAGTACAAAATGAACAGCAAGTGGAAGAAGTTCTTCCTACGGCGGCCGAATACGAGTTTTCAGTCAAGTCTGATGCTAGCTTTTCAGCAAATCCTGATTTTATTCCACAAATCGTGTGCATGTTTGTAGACGTATTCTCAGCCAAGTAAACGCTATATTTGGCAACAATAGCTTCTTGATTGCCTTTTGAACGAAGATAAACTCGACCCCAGTGGATAGTCAGCATTTCGTTTTCCATTGTTGCTTCGATATTCCCATAATTTTCTAAGGCATAGTCGTCCAAATTGGAGATTGCAGTTTCATTCGAAACAATGGTCCTAATTGTGTAAGAGATCTCTCTTTTCGTGTACTCTCCAAGAGTTGGATAGCCTAGTGCTCTTACTGATATATAATAAATCCCCTTTGGCTTTTCCAATATTCCAAACAAACGTCCCTTATTCAATTCAGTTTTCTTCAAGTCGAAGTATCGATCGGCAATACTGGCAATATTTTTGGTAACAAAGAACTCGACTTCTCCTACAC
>CAIQPV010000344.1 GCA_903873725.1 uncultured Nitrosomonadales bacterium | reverse complement strand
GGCTGGGTGCTAAAATGCAACAAACCCATCTTTCGCTCTTCAGTCTGGTGTTGCTGATCTGGGGTATCCCGTTTTATCTTTTCGGCTGGGAACTGGCCAAAAAACTGCTCTTCCCTTGCGCCTACCTGATTTTCTGCATTCCTCTGAACTTCATGGACGTTATGGCGTTTCCCTTGCGTATTTTTTCAACTAAACTGGCCACCGGTATGCTGAACGGCATCGGAGTCGGGGCCATTCGTTCAGGAACGGCTATTTATTCAAATGTTGCCGGCGGATTTGAGTTCGATGTGGCCGATCCGTGCAGCGGGTTGCGCTCGTTGCTTGCCATGACAGCACTGACTGCTGTTTATGCCTATTTTACCCAGCGTACGACTCTTCGCAAATGGATCCTTTTTATGGCATCTATTCCGCTGGCGGTTGTCGGGAACATTGCACGTATCGTTACCGTGGCGATTGTTGCCGAAGCCCTGGGCGGGAAACTGGCTCTTGGAATTTATCACGATTATTCAGGTTATATCCTTTTCACAGCGGCCATCAGTATGATGGTGGTCATCGGCGGCGTGTTGAATCTTGACTACAGTGAGGTTTTTAAAAAATGGAAATCCGTCCTTTTACACCGCACTTAGTGCTCATCGGTCTGATGATTATCACCGCGTTGGCTTTGGCGTTTACCGTGGACGTTACGCTTAGCGATCAGGCCGGGGTTCGCATGCAACTACCTGTCGCTCTCGATGGCGGATGGGTTGGGGATGAATTGCGCTACTCCCATGATGCTGAAAATCCCAAACAGTACCGTGTCAGCGAGCTGGAGTTGCCGAATGTTGATCCGGAAACCGGTAAAAAACTTTTTACCATGAGCCTCGCCGAATATGACGCACTGCCAAAAGATACCGAGTTCGTAAAATCCATTTATACCAATGCGACAGATAAGGATGTTTTTGTCTCCATCGTACTTTCCGGTCGCGAACGTGACAGTATTCACCGTCCGGAACGCTGTCTGGTCGGACAAGGCAGTACGATCGTCAACCAGCACTTTTGGAACGTTGTTATGCCGCAGGTTATCGAGGTTCCGCTGGAAGGGCGCAAGCCGCTTAAGGTGGCGGTTCTGGAAACGATCCGCAATTATCGCGGTTCAGACGGGGAGCGCAAAACATATTACGGGTACTATGCCTATTGGTTTGTCGGTCAGAATCGCGAAACCCCCAGCCACTATGCCCGTATGCTTTGGCTGGCTTGGGACCGTGTCGTTAACAGCGTGGCTAATAAATGGGCGTATATCGCCATTGCCGGCGACCGCGAAGATGAGACCTCGGATGCCTACAAACAAAAGGTCGTCGATTTCATTCAAAAACTTTATCCGCACCTGTTGCTCGACAAACAAGGCCAGGGTTGACAAAACAAGGCTTGTGCGCTTACTCTGCGTCCGCAATGAAACATAAATTCAACAACCTCGAACTGCTTCTACTCGCCGGGAATACCCTGCGGGAGTTCTGCGCTTGTTGATTTGACCCCCAACAAAGATTTAGCCGGACCTCTCCGCAGCCCGGAG
>CAIQPV010000343.1 GCA_903873725.1 uncultured Nitrosomonadales bacterium | reverse complement strand
CACACCTCTTATGGTTGCGACTTCAGATTCACCTCAGCCACCCAAATTACTTGAGCAAGTTGTGGCTCGTTTGCGCGTGAAACATTACAGTCTGCGGACGGAACAAATCTATGTGGATTGGATTAAACGCTTTGTCTGGTTTCATGACAAGCGTCACCCGAAAGATATGGGTGCGGCTGAAATTGAGGCATTTTTATCAAATCTGGCAGTGGCACGAGGAGTATCGGCTTCTACACAGAATCAGGCAAAAAGTGCGCTGTTGTTTTTGTATAAGGAAGTGCTGCAAATCGAATTGCCTTGGCTCGACAACGTGACCCAAGCCAAGGTTCCGAAAAGATTGCCGGTGGTGATGACTCAAAATGAAGTTAGGGCCGTACTGGCGCACATGGACGGAACGGTCTGGTTAATTTGCAGTTTGCTCTACGGTAGCGGCTTGCGCATTATGGAATGCCTACGCCTGCGTGTGAAAGATGTGGATTTTGAACGTTGCGAGATTCTGGTGCGTGAAGGCAAGGGATTCAAAGATAGGGTGACCATGTTGCCCGCGTCTCTGGTGCAGCCGCTCAAGCAGCAAATGGAACGGGTAAAAACGCTGCATGATGAGGATTTGCTTAAGGGGTACGGAGATGTGTTCATGCCCATGGCGCTGGATGCGAAATATCCCAAGGCGGGAAAGTCGTGGAACTGGCAGTATATTTTTCCGTCCAGGAATATGTCGGTCGATCCGCGCTCTGGGGCGGTGCGCAGGCATCATTCTGATGAGAAAGTCATTCAGCGGGCGGTGAAAAAAGCGGTGACAGCGGCAGAGGTTACCAAGCTTGCCACACCACATACTTTGCGCCATTCATTCGCAACGCATCTGTTGCAATCCGGCTACGACATCCGCACGGTACAAGAGTTACTCGGTCATTCGGATGTTTCCACTACAATGATTTACACCCATGTATTGAATAAAGGCGGCAAGGGTGTGGTGAGTCCGCTGGATAGGTAAAGTGTAAATTCTTACATTGAATGGCATCTTGTGCACTTGGCGTCTGACCCAACTCTTTAAAACCAAAACGAATATCTTGGGTCGTCGATTAACTTATAATGCACACCTTTGCACCGGCTCAACTCCATGCTGTTTTCGTCACCCCATTCCAGCCCGCGTTATACCCAACTCCACGGCTCGTCCGATGCATTGGCCTTGGCGCAATTTGCCGCAAAAAATTCGCCGCTGGTGGTGATTGCGGCCAATGCGCTTGAGGCGCAACGTCTGGTGGAAGAAATCCCGTTCTTTGCGCCCGAGTTGCGCGTGCATTTGCTGCCGGATTGGGAAACTCTGCCTTACGATCATTTCTCGCCGCATCAGGATTTGGTTTCTGAACGCCTTGCCACATTGCACCACATCCGCAGTCAGTCATTTGACGTGGTGGTGGTGCCGATTACCACTGCGCTCTACCCGTTGCCGCCGGTGGAGTATCTGGCAGCCTTCACCTTTTTCCTCAAACGCGGGCAAAAACTGGATATCAACACCCTGCGCGAACAAATGTCCTTCGCCGGATACAATCATGTGCAGCAGGTGTTGACGCCGGGCGAATACTGCGTGCGCGGCGGGTTGATCGACTTGTTTCCAATGGGCTGCGTTCTGCCCTACCGCATTGATTTGTTCGATGACGAAATCGAAACCATCAACACGTTTGACGTGGACACGCAACGCACGCT
>CAIQPV010000342.1 GCA_903873725.1 uncultured Nitrosomonadales bacterium | reverse complement strand
CGAAAGTTGCTCACCGTAAACCCCGGATGCTTGGTCGCTTGTCGGGGTTTTTTTCATGTTGCCACCCCTAGAACGGCCTTAATATCAGCGACTTTCCATGCCAGGCGACCATTGACGCGAATCGGACGCAATGGACCGTTTTCACGCATTGCCCATAACCGCATAGTTTGTTGGGCACGGTTTAAATGGAAACCAGCCTCAACAGTCGGCAAAGTAAGCCGAGTTTCCTGAGCCAGCGGGGTGTAGATAGTTTTTTCCATGATTAATCCAAAAAATAATCAATAACCAAAAGGCGATTGCTCGCCCACTGTTTCTTGTCTTATCTTGTATTAACCCGGAATCTCTCCAGGCGCACCTTGGCAAAAGGCGCTTAGTATTTCTGAATCACTCAGAAATTGCTCTATTTAAGCAAATACTCGCTGCATATTTAAATGCCGTGGATGCCATCTCACGACGATATTCTACAAACATAAATTAAAATGTGTCAACTTATATTTTCACCAACAGTATTCAGCTTAGGGAACTCGCTTTTAGTTGTCGTGTTCTATGTTGCGACCAGTTGCAACTTACCCGGCTCTGCCTTGGCATCGAACTTGATTCCAGCCTGTTCCAGAATCCACGCCTCTATGCGCTCATGGTGAACCCTCAGCAGGTCAAGCGGTCGGACGGTGTAATGCTTTTCAGCGGTCGCGCTCGGCTTGTGTCCCATCAGTTGTGCCACCACGCCAGCGGGTATCTCTAGCCACTCGGTCAGGCTCTTAAATGAACGGCGCAGGTCATGCAATGTCAAGCCTTTAAGCCCGGCCACCTTACAAGCACAGACATGGTGACTACGGGGAATTGATAATGCGCCTCCTTTTGCTGTTGGGCTGGAAAACACATATTCATTGCGGCGAGGCAATACAGTTAACAGGTGCCACACATAAGGCGTCAACGGTATGACACGCTCGCCCTCCACCTTGTCACGAATGGTTAACCCCTTCCATTTGGTGTTTATATCCTTCCAGCGCAGCCCCAGCACTTCGCCCGGTCTGGCACCAGTGAGTAGCAGGGTTTGCAGGTAAGCGGCGGCCACCGGATTACCAATATTGAGAACTGCCGTAAACCATGCTGGTAATTGTGAACGCTCGAGGGAACCTGACTTAACGGCAGGCTTTCCAAATGCCTCCCGTGCCTTTTTGGTCTTGGCAGGGTTTGCAGTCAGTAATATTTGATACTGTTTTTGTTCACCACACCATGTCAAAAAGGCTTTGAGGCAACGCCATGCCAATCGTCCATAGGTCGGACGCGTCTTGGCTTGCTTGGTTGCCCATGCCTCTATCGTTTCAGGTGTCAATTCAGACAGGCGAAAAGCCAGCAGCGGATATATTGGGCCAGGGATGGTTAAACCCTTCCCTACTCTGGTTCCCTTAGACTTCTTTTCACCACCAGCACTCGCCATGATGTTGTGGTCTTTGTAGTGGCGCTCGCCCCAATGGGGTTGACGTTCCGCTAGGTACAGTTTCCAGACTTCGCCCACTGTCACGGCCTGAATAGCGGCGGCGGCTCGCTCCACAGCCTTATCTACGTCTTGTTGGCGCTGTATTTCTCGAGGGTCGGTGCCGTTGTCCACCAGCATCTTTAACCCGTTTGCCTTATTGCGGGCGGCTTCAATGGTCCATTCGGCAGGGGTGCCAATGTTCACGCGAATGGTTGCCCCATTCAGTCGAGATTCAAAAACGTAGGTTTTACGGCCTGTGGGGCTTGCGCGTAGCGCCAGTGTGGGCGCGTCGGTGTCCCATAAGAACGATTGCGACTTATTGGTAAGGCATTTGAAGTCTGCCACCCTCCCAACAGTCAGACGAACCCGGCTTTTTTGTTCACTCATGCAGCACCTCAAATCTGTAGGCAATCTGTAGGCAAATTTGGCAAATTTTCCTATGTCTAAATCAACAGTCCGAACATCACTGTAGTTCTAACTTGTTGATTTATATAGAGTGTACCAACAGATTTCAACGCTTGCAAATAGTTTATCGCACAGACTGTTAATCCGTAGGTCCCTGGTTCGAGCCCAGGTCGAGGAGCCAAAATACCGAGTGAAATCAATCACTTACAACGAACCCGCTACTGAAAAGATAGCGGGTTTTTTATTGGAAATTTACAAAGTATCCCTAGAGGTATCAGCAGGCAGGGAAATTGCACTGATTTGCCCGGATTTATATGCGCCGCGCTTCCATTGCTACCAACAAAAAACTGATATTTTCAAGTTAGCCGCCACGAACCCAAAAGCAGCCTACAGGCCCGCCATCGAGCCCCAAGCCACCAGCACCAAGCCAGACACCCGAAAGGCCATCCCAGGCCCTTCTCAGGCCCCAGGCGCCAAGCCAACGCCCCAGCAAACCAAGCCGCCAAGGTCTCAGACGCTAACTTAGAGCCAGGCAGTGAATCGAATGCTGCAATAGGACTAAATTTAGACTATATTCAGCCGACGCCAATCAAACAAGGAAACCATGTCACTCGCCGAACACATCAAGCCAATCTCTTACCTGAAGTCCAACGCCGCAGAAATTGTCAAACAATTTGCCGTTGATCCAGAGTCAATCATCATTACCCAAAATGGCGAAGCCAAAATGGTCGTCATGGACATTGGAGCCTACGCGCAGCAACAGGAAACCATGGCGCTGCTCAAACTTTTGAGCCTTGGCAGGAACGACTTACACGCCGGCAAGTTTCAAACAGCAGATGAGTTTTTCAAGGAAATGGACGCACAGGAATGACGCGAAAGGCAATCATCCTCAATGGCGCCAAAGCAGATTTTCTTGAAATCAGGAATTACGTCAGAAAACAGTTCGGCGACCTGGTTTGGGCCGAAGTCAATCAAGAGTTCAAGGACACTATCAAGAACATCGCAGCCAATCCGCTGATGGGCGTGCGGTGGGGGCCGTCGGGACTGGCGCGGCCCAGG
>CAIQPV010000341.1 GCA_903873725.1 uncultured Nitrosomonadales bacterium | reverse complement strand
CTCGTCCACGGTGCAGACGCAAGACTGGAAAGGGCGCGTTGACCTGCGTTCGCTGATGTTGATCACCATAGACGGGGAAACCGCACGCGATTTCGACGATGCAGTGTATTGCGAGCAGCAGGGCAGCGGCTGGCGGCTGGTGGTGGCGATTGCCGACGTCAGTTTCTATGTGCGTCCCGGCGATGCACTGGACAAGGAAGCCTACGACCGCGGCAACTCCGTGTATTTCCCGCGCCGTGTCATTCCCATGCTGCCGGAAGCGCTTTCCAACGGCCTGTGCTCCATTAACCCGGATGTCGAACGATTGTGCATGGTGTGCGACATGCAGATAGACGGCAGGGGCGAGATACAGCGCTATAAGTTCTATCCTTCAGTGATGCGCTCCAAGGCACGCATGACCTATACCAAAGTGCACGAGATGCTGGCCGATCCAAAATGCAAGCTGGCGCAGGAGCAGGCCTGGCTGATGCCGCATCTGCAAAATCTGCAGTCGCTATACAACGTACTCGCGAAGGCACGCGAGAAACGGGGCGCCATCGAGTTCGAAACCATGGAAACGTTGATGGTATTCAATGAACAAGGCAAGATAGACCGCATAGAACCGGTGGTGCGCAACGAGGCACACCGTTTGATCGAAGAATGCATGCTGGCGGCAAATGTGTGCGCTTCAGACTTTCTCAAGGCCCATCAGCATCCGGTGCTATACCGCATCCACGCCGGGCCTACTGCGGAAAAGCTCACTAAACTCAGAGACTTCATGAAGGAATTCGGCTTCACGCTGGAAGGCGGCGATACTCCGCATGCCAAAGACTACAGTAAGCTGCTTAACCGCATCAAAGGCCGCCCCGACGAGCAATTGCTGCAGACGGTATTGCTGCGCTCCATGCAGCAGGCAGTATACAGCCCGGACAACGTCGGTCATTTCGGCCTGGCTTACGAGTCATACACACACTTCACTTCGCCCATACGCCGTTATCCTGACCTATTGGTACACCGCGCCATCAAGGCGGTGCTGGAAAACAAAAAATACAAGGCGGGCGACTGGGCGGAGCTGGGCATGCACTGTTCCATGACCGAGCGCCGCGCCGACGACGCCACGCGCGATGTGGATGCCTGGTTAAAATGCTATTACATGCAGGACAAGGTGGGCGAGAGCTTTGACGGCACGGTGAGCGGTGTCACCAGCTTCGGTCTGTTCGTGGCCCTGGATGGCATCTACATCGAAGGCCTGCTGCACATCACCGAACTGGGCAACGATTACTTCCAGCACGACAATGTGCGGCATGTGCTGACCGGTGAGCGTACCGGCAAAAGCTTCCGCCTGGGCGACCGACTGCGCATCAAAGTGGTACGCGTGGATATGGAGACCAGCAAGATCGATTTTGTGCTGGAAGAAGCTAGTAAAGACGCCACTCCAGCAACCACGGCAAAGACAGTACAAAAAAGTCCCTGGGGCGAGCAAAACAAACAGCCTTTGCAAAACAAGTCAGCAAAGGCAAAACAATCAACCAGCAGAGGTAAACGCAATAAATGAGCAGTGCACGCATTATTTACGGTTTTCATGCCGTGTTAAGCCGCATCAGGCAGAACGCCGAGAGCATACAAGAGCTTTATGTAGACAAGGATCGTACCGATGCACGTATGAAAGACCTGCTCACGCTGGCAAGCGAGAAGAGCTTGCGCGTAATGACGCTGGAAAAAGGACGGCTGGACGGCATGGCAGCACATGGCCGCCATCAGGGCGTGCTGGCCAAGGTGGTGGATACCCCCATCCCGTATCTGGATATCCACGATGTGCTGGAAGCGCTGGATGAGCCGCCGTTCCTGCTGTTACTGGATGGTGTGGAAGACCCGCATAACCTCGGTGCCTGCTTGCGGGTCGCCGATGCCATGGGTGTTCATGCGGTGATTGCACCCAAAGACAGGGCTGCCGGACTGAATGCAACAGTGCGCAAAGTGGCCTGCGGTGCGGCGGAAAGCGTGCCGTTTATCGCCGTCACCAATCTGGCGCGTACCATGCGTGAGCTGAAAGATGCAGGCATCTGGCTGATGGGGGCGGCGATGGAGGCAGAGTCTGATCTCTTCTCCATCAGCATGCCGTCAGCCACCGGAATAGTGCTGGGAGCGGAAGGGCACGGTTTGCGCAGGCTCACCGCGGAGACCTGCGATGCCCTGGTACGTATCCCCATGCTGGGTTCGGTGGAAAGCCTGAACGTGTCCGTCGCCAGCGGTATCTGTTTGTATGAAGCCAGACGGCAAAGAAGCTTAAAAAACAGTTAAAATACGCACCCTTAGTTTGTACCTTAATATCATCTTAATTTTTTCATTGGAGTAATCGCATGGCTGTCGAACGTACCCTTTCCATTATCAAACCTGATGCAGTCGCTAAAAATGTCATCGGTAAAATCTATTCACGTTTTGAGACCAACGGCCTCAAGATCGTTGCCGCCAAGCTGGTACAACTATCCCAAGCGGAAGCCGAAGGCTTCTATGCCGTGCATAAGGCACGTCCCTTCTTCAACGACCTGGTCAAATTCATGATCTCCGGCCCGGTGATGGTACAAGTGCTGGAAGG
>CAIQPV010000340.1 GCA_903873725.1 uncultured Nitrosomonadales bacterium | reverse complement strand
GCACTGCGCAGGTTGATGTGGTGCCGCGCCAGCACATAGGCGATACGTGCCAGCAGCCCGGGCCGGTCGCCGGCGACGATGTAGAGCAGGTGCCGGCCTTTTTCGTCGGCGGTGATGCTGACTTCTGGAGTGATGGGGAAGTGTTTGAGTTGGCGGCTTGCCCGGCCTGCGGGTGGCGCGGTAAGGGCTTCTGCCCTGGTTATCTGTTGCGCCAGTTCGTATTCGATGTAGGCCATCACGTCGCGGTAGTTGGCCCTGTTGTTGCCGGCCTCCATCACCAGAAAACTGTCCAGGGCGTAACCGTGCTGGGTGGTGTGTATTTTTGCTTCCATGATGTTGTAGTGCATCCGGGCAAAAAAACCGCAAATTCGCGCAAACAGGTAGGCTTGGTCGGGGCAGTACACCATCACTTGCATTCCTTCCCCGATGCGGCTCAGGCGCGCCTTGACGACCGGTGTTGCGCTGTTGACACGGTGTGCCAGCAAGCGGGTATGCCAGGCGATTTCATCCGGTTCGTGGTGCAGGAAATACTGCGCGTCGAACTGCCCCCATAACAGTTCATGGCGTTCCGGGCCGATCGCGTACAGGTTGAGTTGTTCGCGCGCGCGCGCGCGCATTTCCCCGACCTGGTCGGCAATCTTGCCACCCATCATGTAGCGCCTGGTTGCCCGGAACAGGTTTTCGAGCAGCTTGCCTTTCCATACGTTCCAGATTTTCAGGCTGGTGCCGCGTATGTCTGCGACGGTGAGCAGGTACAGCGCGACCAGATAACGATCATTAGTGATGTTTTCGGCGAAGGCAGCGATCACGTCCTGGTCGGAGAGGTCCTGTGTCTGCGCGGTGGCGGAAAGGGAGAGATGGCGTTCGACCAACCATACCACCAGTTCGCTGTCTTCGCGCGTCAGCCCGTGCTGCTTGCAAAAACGCGCGGCATCGGCGCGCCCCTTCAATGCATGGTCACCTCCGCGTCCTTTGGCGATGTCATGGAACAATCCGGCGATATACAGCACTTCCGGGCGGGCAAAATCCTTCATCAGCTTGCTGCACAGGGGATATTCATGCGAATGCTTGTCGAGGGCGAAACAGCGCAAGTTATGCACGACCATCAGGATATGTTCATCTACCGTATAAACATGGAACAAGTCGTGCTGCATCTGGCCGACAATACGCCCGAATGCCGGCAGGTAACGTCCCAGGATACCGTTCCGGCTCATGCGCCGCAGTACGTGGGTGATGCCTTGCGGCTGGCGCAGAATATCCATGAACAATGCGCGGTTGCGGGGGGCACGGCGGAATGCGGCATTGATCTTGTGCTGCGCACGCCACAGCGCCCGCACGGTAGGGGCTGAAAACCCGGTCAGGTTGGGATATTTCTCCATCAGCAAAAAACTTTCCAGGATCGCTGATGGTTCACGTTCAAACAACATTTCGTCACGTGTTTCGAGACGGTCATCGCGTTCCACGAAACGTTCATTGAGCGGATGCACCGCAGTGCTTTCCGGAAACAGTTTGGCGTGCAGGTTCTGCAACAGCACGGCGTTGAGCAGCAGTACTGCCCGCTTGGTGCGGTAATAGCGCTGCATCAGATGTTCACTGGCGCGGCGCGTCTCCGTGGCTGCTATATGCATCTGCTCCGCAAGTTTGGTCTGGTAGTCGAACAGGATGCGGTCCTCGCGCCGTCCGGCAATGTAATGCAGGCGGATGCGCAGGGTTTGCAGCAAGGCTTCGTGGCGTGCGATGGCGCGTGCTTCCGGTGCGGTGATCAGTTCTGCTTCGGCGAGCTTGCGCCAGGTTCCGCCGAAACCGCTGGCGCGGCTGATCCACAGCACGGTTTGCAAATCGCGCAGGCCGCCGGGGCTTTCCTTGAGATTGGGTTCGAGGTTGTAATCTGTATCAATGTATCGTGCGTGGCGTTTTTCCTGCTCATGCACCTTGGCGAGGTAGAAGTCGCGGCAACTCATTTGTTTGGCCAGCGCCTCGTGCATTTCCCGAAAAAGCGGGTGGTTGCCGGTGATGAGGCGTGTTTCAAGCAGATTGGTTTGCACCGTTACGTCCGTGGACTCTGCCAGACAATCGCCGACGGTGCGAATGCTGTGGCCAACCTCAAGCCCGATGTCCCACAAAATGCCGACCAGTTCCTGCAAGCGTTGCTGCAAGGTTTCATCCGGTTGATGTGGCAGCAGGATCAGCAAGTCAATATCGGAATGGGGATACAGCTCGTCGCGTCCGTAGCCTCCCACCGCCACAAGGGCCAGCTCAGGCGGCATGACGAGCATCTCCCATACCATGCGCAGATGTTCGCTCACCAGTTTGGTGTGGGCACGTAACTGGCGTTGCGGTTGCGGATGATCGGCGAAATCCTGTTGCAGCGCGGCGCGCGCGGCGCGCAGGCTCAATCGGATTGCGGCGGCGTTTTGCACTATATTACAGGGGAGGAGGCGGAGAACCGGCAGAAAGAGTCAGCACTTCAAAGCCGGTTTCGGTGACCAGTATGGTGTGCTCCCACTGCGCCGAAAGCGAGTGATCCTTGGTCACAATTGTCCACCCATCGCCCAATTGCCTGATGCCGGCCTTACCCGCGTTGATCATCGGTTCGATGGTGAAGATCATGCCTGCTTCCAGTTTCAATCCGCTGTGCGGTTTGCCATAGTGCAGCACTTGCGGTTCTTCGTGAAATTTATTGCCGATCCCGTGGCCGCAAAATTCGCGAACTACGCTGTAGCCCAACGGCTCGACAAAACTCTGGATGGCGTAGCCGATGTCACCCAGGTGGGCGCCGGGCCTGACGGTGCGAATGCCGAGCCACATTGCCTGATAAGTGACTTCGCACAAGCGCCTCGCCTGGATTGATGGTTCGCCGACATAGAACATGCGGCTGCTGTCGCCGTGGTAGCCGTCCTTGATGGGGGTGACATCAATGTTCAGGATGTCGCCGTTTTTGAGTTTCCTGTCGCCCGGCACCCCGTGGCATACCTGGTGATTGATCGAGGTGCATATTGATTTTGGGTAGGGCTTATGCCCGTGAGGCGCATAATTGAGCGGTGCCGGAATACTTTCCTGCATATCCACCGTATAGTGATGGCACAGTTGGTCGAGCTCACCGGTAGTGATGCCTGCCTGTACGAATGGTTTGATGTAATCGAGCAATTCCCCGGCCAACCGACCGGCGATGCGCATTTTTTCGATTTCCTGCGGGGTCTTGATACTGACGGGCATTGTTGTTCGGATTTAAGGTGGAATTGGTTGCAAGCATAGTGGATAGCGGCTTCCAGCACAACACCGATGGATGCTTTCTCTAACCGTTATACTCTGTTATATTCCGGCAGAGATCAACAAATTGCCGTTTTACTCCGTTAATGACGCTGACTGGCAGTCAAGTTTCAAGTTTACTGATCAAAGGAAGCTTCCCGTGAAGGCAGGAAAAAACTGCGGTTGATGAACGGGCTGGCTATCGTGGCATTGTTACTGGTGGCATTGGGCATGCGGGCAACCATCATGCAGATTACGGACGCTGCATAACCGCCCGATCAGGAGTGGCAACATGAATTCAACCGAAGTCATCAATTTGTTGCAAGAATCGCCGCTGTTCAAGAAAGTGAAGAGCAGCTTGCTGGCTGCCCTTCTTATGAAGACAACCCGGCGCAAAGTTGCGGCAGAAGAAATCCTGATGACGCCCGGGCAGCCGAACGATCGTATCTACATCGTACTGTCCGGCAGGCTGCGCGCCCAAATCAACTTGTATGACTCCAAACCGCTCGCACTATTCGGCGTGGGTGAATGCGTGGGCGAGATGTCCATGTTTGATGACAATCATATATCATCCTACATCATTACAGCCACCGATTGCGATCTGTTGTCCATCCACCATGCCGACGCATGGGCGGTACTCAACGAATCTTTACAGGCATCACACAACATGCTGACAATTCTGTCCAACCGCATTCGTTCCAGCAATCTTATTCTGGCGGAAAGCATGGAGTATATGCAGGGTTACGAGGCGCTGAATTTCCTCAATACCGTCACTGGCATGTATAACTACCACTGGCTGTCCGAGAACATTGCACGCATGATTCACCGCCACACCATGAGCCATCATCCGTGTGCCTTCATTCTACTGAAAATTGAAAATTTCGGGCAGTTCGATGCCCGTTTCGGCAGTCTCGGCAGTGACCAGGCGCAGCGCGCAATCGCTCAAGCCTTGTTGCGTTGTTTGCGTCCGAATGACATGGTTGCACACATCGGTGAAGACCAGTTTGCCATCTTCCTGCCCCAGACCGAACCGGTAAACATCGATAGAGTAACCGGTCGTTTGCTGGAAGAAATCGGTTCGACGGACATCGTTACCCCGAGCTGGGATGCGTTGCCTCACATTAATCTCTCGGTGGGCATCAGTCAGATGCAACCCGACGATACGTTGGACAGCCTGATCGCAAAAGCTTATTCTGTGATGCCAGGCTCGCAACACGATGCAACATAAACTTTCCTGTAGTCATTGCGATGCACATATAGCTGGAAATCCGCAGAGAGCGTTAATTTATGAACGGCAAAAAAAATACTCAAATGGCTAGGGCAATATACTTTTGCTTGTCAATCGGATTGTTTTTTTGGTATCAACTATCCTGCGCGGAAACGATCATGAATAAATGTACGGATGGGAAACAGTTAACCTATACCGATAAGGCTTGTGAAAAACTGGGTTTGAAGGACGCCGGCACTATTAACCCGACGGTGACAATCGTACCCGCTTTCCAAATACCTGCCCCCGCCAAGCGAGAAGCACCGCAGAATAAATCTCGCGAAAGTAATGTTTCGCCGTCGGCTCCGGACAGTGAGGCCTATCAATGTACAACCCATAATGGCGCTGTTTCATATAGTAATACTCCCTGCCCAAAATTCAGTCTGTTGGCTGAAGGTGTTTTCGCTCCTGTCCAGCAAGAGGTGATAAGCAAGAAACAGGCTTGTGATAAGGTTGGTGCCGAAGGTGATGCCAATTCGGCCGGCAGCCTTTCTTGTCCATGAAAATAATGGCGGGCCGCAGGTTTCGATGAAATTTGCCAGATTCCAATTCCCGCCTTCTCTTTGACTCCAGGCGGTAAGAGTTTTATTCGAACGGTTATCATTATGTTGTTATCCCACGATTTCCCCCAGTTATTATTGATTGCTTTCGCCGGGCTATATGCCGGCACCCAGAATACCCTGGCAGGCGGTGGTTCTTTCATCACTTTTCCTTCGCTGCTGCTCGCCGGACTTAATCCTTTGGCGGCAAACATAACCTCAACCATCGCCCTGTTTCCCAATCAGATTACCTCGTCTCTGGCCGGACGCAGACTGGCCGGGGGCGTTGGTGAGATGACCCTGGGAAAGTTGTTCGGTCTCAGCGTGGTGGGTGGCCTTGTCGGTGCGTTGTTGCTGCTCAATACTCCGGTAACCTTTTTTGCCCGCCTGGTACCGTGGCTGGTGCTTTTCGCCACGTCCATCTTCACGTGGGGCAGCTTCCGCAAAAAACCGCTCCATGCAGCAAACGTCGTTCCCGTGCCGTTGCTGGGGACAGCACAGTTCATGATCGGGGTATACGGCGGTTACTTTGGCGGGGGTATCGGTTTTCTGATGCTTGCGGCCTTGACCATCGCAGGTCAGCAAGTGCGCATGGCTACGGCTACCAAGAACGTGCTTTCCATGGCCATGAATGCTTCGGCTGTGGCCTTGTTCGTCTTTTCCAACCAGGTTGACTGGCTTGCCGCACTGGCACTCTCTATAGGCGGCGTCGGTGGCGGTTTCGCCGGTAATTTGCTGATACACCGCCTGCCGGAAAAAATCCTGCGCGGTTTTGTCGTTCTGGTGGGATTCGTGCTGACGATTTGGCTATTCCTGCGCTAGAAACAGGGGTAGCACATGTCGACTTAATTGTATCCAGTGAAGAACTTTTTTATTTCAACGGCTTTGGGGATCACCTGTTCGGGATTACTTAATCTGCCAGTTTGCCAGTTTATCGGCCGGCATCGGGCGGGCGATGCCATAGCCCTGTCCCAGCTC
>CAIQPV010000339.1 GCA_903873725.1 uncultured Nitrosomonadales bacterium | reverse complement strand
TGAGCATACCTCCAAAATATGCTGTGTCGAGGGTAGCCGCCTTGGGCGGCTCACGGTTTATTTGCCCCTTTGAGGGGCTCACCCAATAAGCCTCCGGCTTTGCCGGAGGTAATTTAACTTATCTTATTCACTTTCGCTTCGATGTTGAACTTCCTTCATCTTGTGTTTTCCCCTCCCGATAGCAGCCTGCTCTACGCGGGAAGCTATGACCCCATGCTGGTCGCCCTTTCTGTCGTCATTGCGATATTTGCTTCTTATGCCGCACTATTGGTTTCGCAGCACGTTGCGGCCACCACGACTGCAATATCAAGACGGCTGTGGATTGCCGTAGGTGGACTGTGTCTGGGCCTCGGCATATGGGCAATGCATTTCGTTGGCATGCTGGCGTTCAGCCTGCCCTGCACAACCAGCTATGATCCCGGTATCACCCTGTTTTCCACGATCCCCGGCATCCTCGCCGGCACCCTGGCCATCAGTATCATCAGTCGACGCGAATTTACCTATTTACGGCTCGCCATGGGCGGGGTGCTGCTCGGCACCGGTATCGGCGCCATGCACTATTCCGGAATGGCGGCTATGCACCTCAATGGCCTGATACGCTACGATGCCAAGCTGTTCCTGCTGTCCATTACTGTCGCTATTACGCTTGCGATGCTGGCCTTGTGGATCAAGTTCCGCTTGCAGTCATGGCAGGCCCGCTGGAATACGGCGGTAATGATAGCCAGCGCGGTGGTGATGGGGCTGGCCGTTTCAGGCATGCACTACACGGCTATGGCGGCCGCCTATTTCATTCGTGTTAACGATGCCTCGCTTGTTACATCAGGCATAGCACCGGCATTTCTCGCCACGATTGTGCTGGTTGTAACCAGTTTGATTGTCGTTGTGACGATTACCGCAAACTATGTCGGAAAGCACAATATCTTTGCTCTCGGGCGATCTTACAAGTTAATCGGTCTGTTGATCGCCGGCTGGAGCGTCATTGCCTGGCTGAGTGCGGATTATTACTACGGCCGGCTTGCCAACGACCAGTACCGGCAGGAGTTGCAACTTGCCGCGCAACAGTCCGAAAACATTGCCGGCGACATATCTGAAAACATAGAACTGCTCAAGGGCATTTCGGTCATGGTATCCCGCGATGAGGATACTCACCGGGTGTTGCGACGCTTCGGCGACAAAGTGTTGCCTTCCACCCTGTTGTATGAGAAGCGCAAAGAACGCTGGACCCTGGACAAGATGTTCAGCGATATAAACGCTTCTCTTGGTACTGCTGCGACCAATCTCGGTGCGGATAACATATATATCATCAATGCTGCGGGCGATTGCATTTCCGCCGCCAATGCGGATAAGCCCGATAGTTTTGTAGGCACGAACTATCTGGATCGCGACTATTTCCGCCAGGCACGCGCCGGGCAACGCGGCCATCAATACGCCGTAGGCCGTGCAAGCAAGCTTCCGGGTCTGTTTTATTCCTACCCCATTATTGAAAACGGACGCTTTCTCGGTGCCGTTGTCGTCAAGCGCAATATCACAAAATTCTCCCAATGGATTAATCCGGTCAACGCGTTCATTGTTGATGCCAACGGCGTCATCGTCCTTACGCAGGACAAGAATCTTGAATTCCGCACCATGCCGAACGCTACCGTGGCTACACTGCCTGCGGAGAAGATACTGTTGCAATACAAGCAAAGTGCGCTTGAACCATTGAAGATTTCGGCATGGGGAGACCGGCGTTTTCCTTCCGCAGTACGTATCGGGAATAGCAGTTTGCCGACCGTAATGGCCTCAAGAAGTTTGACCGAGAGCGGTATTTCTGTTTACGTGCCCCGTCCGCTGGGTGAACTTGTGCGTTTTGACACAGAAAGGGACTGGCTCTTTATATTGCTCGCCGCCACCGGCAGTATGCTGATCGTCGCTGCTTCGTCGGTCGTGCTGTACCTGCAAGAATCGCGGAAGACGACGGCCGACCTGCGCATCGCCGCCACCGCCTTTGAGTCTCAGGAAGGGATGCTGGTCACCGATGCCCACAACGCCATCCTGCGGGTTAACCAGGCATTTACTACTGTTACCGGCTATACCGCTGAAGAAGTTATCGGCAAGAATCCGAGCATACTCGGGTCCGGACGTCATGATGCAAACTTTTATGCGGCAATGTGGGAATCCATCAACAATGCCGGCACATGGGAAGGCGAAATCTGGAACCGCCGCAAGAACGGCGAAGTTTACCCCGAGAGCCTGGCTATTACCGCAGTCAAGGACAAAAACGGCTTGGTCACGAATTATGTTGCCACAATTAACGATATCACGGTGATGAAGGCGGCAGCGGAAGAGATCAAGAATCTGGCGTTTTACGATCCTCTCACCCACTTGCCCAACCGGCGGCTTCTGCTTGACCGGCTCCGCCAGGCATTGGCCGCCAGTGGCCGCAGCGGCAAGGAAGGGGCACTGCTGTTCATTGATCTGGACAATTTTAAAACCCTCAACGACACCCTCGGCCATGACATCGGTGACCTGCTGCTGCAACAGGTTGCGCAACGGCTTGAATCCTGCGTGCGGGAAGGTGACTCCGTGGCCCGTCTTGGCGGTGACGAGTTTGTGGTGATGCTGGAAGACCTTAGCGGGCAGAGCCTTGAAGCAGCAGAACAGACTGAAGCGGTCGGCGAAAAAATCCTCGCCACACTCCGCCACCCATATCAGTTGGACGGGAATGAATTCCGCAGCACTTCCAGCATCGGTGCGACCCTGTTTATCGACCACAAGCAGCCAATTGAAAATTTGTTGAAACAGGCAGACATTGCCATGTATCAGGCCAAGAAAGCCGGACGCAACGCACTGCGCTTTTTCGATCCGCAGATGCAGGAATCCATCAATGCCCGCGCAGATATGGAAAATGCATTACACAAGGCACTTGAGAAACAACAAATCCATTTGTATTACCAGATTCAGGTGGACAGTTTGACCCGTCCGCTGGGTGCAGAAGCATTGATCCGCTGGTTGGATCCGGAGCGCGGGCTGGTGTCTCCCGCCCAATTCATTCCGATGGCGGAAGAAACCGGGTTGATTCTACCCATCGGGCAATGGGTGCTTGACACAGCTTGTGCCCGTATCAAGGCTTGGCAGGCAGATGCGCTAACCCGCGATCTTGTACTGGCGGTAAACGTCAGTGCCAAGCAATTCCGTCAGGTCGACTTTGTGGCTCAAGTGCGGGCAGCCTTGCAAAGCCATGCCATCAACCCGTTGCTGCTCAAACTGGAACTGACGGAAAGCCTGTTGCTGGAGAATATCGAAGACACCATTGCAACCATGAACGCATTGAATGAAGTCGGCGTCCAGTTTTCCCTGGACGACTTCGGCACCGGCTATTCTTCTTTGCAATATCTTAAACGGCTACCGCTTGATCAGCTCAAGATTGACCAGTCATTCGTTCGCGATCTGACTTCAGACCGCAGCGATATGGCGATTGTGCGCACCATCATTGCAATGGCACAAAGCCTGAACCTCGATGTGATTGCCGAAGGGGTGGAAACGGGAGAGCAACAGCAAGCGCTTTTTGAGATGGGATGCACGCACTATCAGGGGTATCGGTTTGGAAAACCCATGCCGATAGAGCAGTTCGAGGCACTGTTGAGGAAACAGGGCTAAATTACGCGATGAGGTGAATATCACAATTTTCTTCGTTTCGGGAAAGAATTAGGTAACATTGAGCCTGTGCCGTGCGTAGCGGGTTGCGCTTGCAGACAAGCAAGGGATAGTTCATGTTGGAAATGCTGGGTTCTGCCCAGTTTTGGGTTGATGTATTCAAGATCATCGTCATTGATGTATTGCTCAGCGGCGATAACGCGGTGGTGATTGCGCTTGCCTGCCGCAACCTGCCGCCGCAGCAGCACAAAAAGGGCATCATGCTCGGCGTGGCGGGTGCGATAGGGCTGCGTATAGTGCTGACCTTTTTTACGGTCAGCCTGCTGATGCTGCCTTTCCTCAAGGTGGTCGGTGCGCTCCTGTTGTTGTGGATAGGCGTCAAGCTGCTCCTGCAGGAAGAAGAACATGATGCAAATAACATCAGGGCCGACACGCAGTTATGGAGCGCGGTGAGGACGATCATAATCGCGGATTTCATGATGAGCCTGGATAACGTGCTGGGCGTGGTGGCGGCGGCGCACGGCAATGTCATGCTGCTGGTGTTCGGCCTGCTGGTGAGCATTCCGTTGATCGCCTGGAGCAGCCGGCTGGTGCTGAAACTGATCTGCCGTTTTCCCCCGGTTATTTATGCGGGCGGCGGGTTGCTCGGCTATGTGGCCGGGGAAATGCTGGAAAGCGATGCGGGCGTGGCATCGGTATTGGAGAGAATGCCTAACTTTGTTTATTGGTTGCTGCCCGCTTTCTGCGCCGTGCTGGTGGTGGTGCTGGGCAAGTGGCTTGCGGCGCGCAGGGTTGCGTTAGGGAATGCGGTCAATCTGGTGGAAGAGCAGGTACCAGTTTCTTCAAACGGAAAACAATAAGGGGAAGAACATGAGTCAGTCGGACATCGCTGCATTGAATAAAAGTTTTGGCATTGCGGGGCAACTCGAATTTATCCGCGATGCAGGCGGACTGGTGATTGCGCGTATCGCCAATACCCACGCACAATCCGCCATCGCGCTGCAGGGTGCGCACATCATGACCTTTCAGCCTGACGGCGAACAGCCGGTGATATGGTTGAGTCCGGCGGCCAAACTGGTGCAAAGCAAGTCCATACGCGGCGGTGTGCCGATCTGCTGGCCATGGTTCGGTCCACATGCCGGCGAACCCGCTTTCCCCTCGCATGGTTTTGCGCGCACGGCACAGTGGCAAGTGACATCGGGCAAAGCACTTCCGGATGGCAGCACCCGCATTTCGTTTGACTTGCCGCAGAGCTCAATTCCAGTTGCCCAATGGCCGCACTCCTGCCGCGCGCAGCTTGTCGCGACCGTAGGCAAGACATTGAGCGTGGAGTTAATTACCGAAAACACCGGCAGCACGGCATTCGAAATCGGCGAAGCATTGCATACCTATTTCACCATCAGCGATGTGGACGCGCTGCGCATCACCGGCATGGAAGGCTGCACTTATCTGGACAAGGTCGGCGTTGCACAAACCAGAACACAGCAAGGCCCGATCCTTATTGCTTCCGAAGTGGACAGGATTTATATTGATACCGAGGGCGATTGCCTGCTTGAAGATCAGGGATGGAAGCGCCGCATCCGCATCGCCAAAAGCGGCAGCCGTTCCAACGTGGTATGGAATCCGTGGGTCGAAAAATCCGCGAAGATGGGCGACTTCGGCAGCGACACGGGCTATCGCGGTATGGTCTGCGTGGAAAGTGCAAACGCTGCCGGCAACGTGGTCACGGTGGCTCCCGGTGCAACCCACTCCCTCCGCGTGGTGTACAGTACAGAGGAAATCTGAATCTGTTACAATGCGCCGCGCGGCAATTGCTTCAGTCTTGATTGACCGCTACCGGTTCCGGTTTGTTTTTCCCCTCCGTCTGCCTAAGACTGGCGCCATACATGGCGACAGGCCGATGTAATTCATACGGTACCTCTAAAAATCCAATTTTCGTCGCCAGACTATGTTGCTTACAAAAAATCACTCCTTGCATATAAAACATATGCGGCGTCGCCATTTTTTACTCGCGCCTTGTCTGGCTTAGAAACTTGAATTTTTAGAGGTACCGAAAAAAGGTATATTTATGTCATTTGCAAATCTCGGCTTGTCCGAAGAAATCCTCCGCGCCGTTTCCGAGCGCGGTTACACCGAACCTACGCCGATTCAGGCACAGGCAATTCCTGTTGTGCTGTCCGGCCGCGACCTGATGGGCGGCGCACAGACCGGCACCGGCAAGACCGCCGGTTTCACTTTGCCCATCCTGCAACTTCTTTCCGCTTCCGCGAAACCCGCCACCGGCAAAGCTCCAATCCGTGTTCTGGTACTCATCCCTACCCGCGAACTCGCTGCGCAGGTGGAAGAGAGCGTGCGCGACTACGGCAAATATTTGAAATTGAATTCGATGACGATGATCGGCGGAGTCAATATCAATCCGCAAATCCAGCGCCTGAAAACCCGCGTGGATATTCTGGTCGCCACCCCAGGACGTTTGCTCGATCATGTGCAGCAGAGGACGGTTGATCTGTCGCATGTGGAAATTCTGGTGCTGGACGAAGCCGACCGCATGCTGGATATGGGCTTCATCCGTGACATCAAAAAAATCCTCGCATTACTGCCAAAAAAACGGCAAAACCTGCTGTTCTCCGCCACCTTCTCCGACGAGATCAAGACGCTGGCCGACGGCCTGCTGAATAATCCTGCACTGATCGAAGTAGCCCGCCGCAACGCCACCGCCGAACTGATTACACAGAAAATTTATCCGGTGGACCGTGAACGCAAACGCGCGCTGCTGACCAAACTGATCAAGGATCACAACTGGTTTCAGGTGCTGGTATTCACCCGTACCAAACACGGCGCGAACAACCTGGCGGAGCATTTGAACAAGGATGGAATTTCCGCCCTGGCTATTCACGGCAACAAGAGCCAGGCCGCCCGCACACGCGCGCTGGCAGAATTCAAGACCGGCAAGCTGCAAGTGCTATGCGCGACCGACATCGCCGCGCGCGGCATCGACATTGTCGAGCTGCCGCATGTGGTCAACTTCGAGATGCCCAATGTGGCGGAGGACTACGTCCACCGCATCGGACGCACCGGACGTGCCGGCAGCGAAGGCGAGGCGAGTTCGCTGGTGTGCATCGACGAACACAAGTTGTTGAAAGACATCGAACGCCTGATCAAGCGCGAAATCCCGGTGGTGCAGATACCGGGCTTTGAACCCGACCCACGGATCAAGGCTGAACCTATTCTCAATGGGCAAAATCGCGGTCAAGGTGGGCGCGGACAAGGTCGTAGCCAAGGCCAGAGCCGTACTCCGCCGCGTGCGGGAGCGGCCGGGAAACCTGCGGGCGGGCATGGTGCGGGGCGAGGTGCCGTACCTGTGCTGCACCGTTCCGGGGGGCGCGGACGCTAGTAAATTATTCGCCTTGAATCTGTCGAATGACTTATTGGGCGTAGGGTGGATGCGCTATCGCTTATCTCCCCTGGATTTGCTCGAACCGGTTTGATATTGCTTTTCTGGTTATGGATTTCTAAAATGAATACTGGCATATCCAACGAAGAAGCCATCGCTGCGACCAAGCTATGGCTGGAACGCGCGGTGATCGGCCTCAATCTCTGTCCGTTCGCCAAGACGGCGCATGTCAAGAACCAGATTCGTTACGTGGTGAGCGGGGCGCAAACGCCTGAAGAATTGCTGCGGGACTTGCTGGCCGAGTTTGAGATTTTGGCAGAGGCAAGCCCTGCCGACATTGATACCACACTGTTGATTCATCCCCATGCGCTGACCGATTTTCTCGACTATAACGATTTTCTGGAAGTGGTGGATGCTGCACTTGCAGAAGTTGAGCTGGACGGCGAACTTCAAGTGGCCAGCATGCATCCCCAATATCAATTTGCCGATACCGAACCGGATGATATAACCAACTATACCAACCGTTCGCCTTACCCGACCCTGCATTTGTTGCGCGAAGCCAGTATCGAACAAGCAGTGGCGGCGTTCCCCGATGCAGCGCAGATTTTCGACAAAAACATCGAGACCATGCGTTGCCTGGGACATGAAGGCTGGAATGAATTGGAACTGGCGGATGTGCAGAAGGACAAGGACGTTAAATAAGAACGTCATTCCCGCCTTCGCGGGAAT
>CAIQPV010000338.1 GCA_903873725.1 uncultured Nitrosomonadales bacterium | reverse complement strand
GGTTCAGAAGTTGATCGCTGGGTTTTCGAACAAGAACCCGAGCGTTATGCCGGTCACTTGAGCATCGTTGACCGTTTCCTGGCAGGAATGATCCAGCCTATGGATCTGAGTGGCGCACTTAAATACATGAATATTGCTCCCGGCGAAACGGGGGATGATGCCCACAACTATGCTTGGGCAGAAGTATACAGAGCGCTTCGGGCCACCAAAAAGGCCAGCTAAGAACTTGATCGCACAACGGACCGGTGCCTCTGGCGCTGATCCACTTATCAGAATGGATGGAGGATTGAACGATGGCATTGTTTCCTGTGAGTTCTAATTTTGAAGGTGATTTCGTATTACAACTGGTGGCAGTCGATTCCGAGAACACCATGGATCAGGTTGCTGCGGCTGCAGCGGTGCATTCAGTCGGTAGGCGTGTCAGGGCAAGACCAGGAGCTATCTTGCGCGTTCGCCAACAGGGTTCTAATGAGTTTTTCCCGCGCACCATGAAGGTTTCCGAGTCAGGTTTAAAACCTACTGAAACAATTGAGATTATTTGGGAAACCGCAAAACACTGAGTTTGAATTCTGGATCGACACAACTCAGATTGGCCGACCATCAACAGGAGTTAGTAATGAGTTTCACAAAAGTATGCGCCTTGGACGACCTTTGGGAAGGTGAAATGGAAGCATTTACAGTGAATGGACAGGAGATTATTTTGATTTGCGCTGAAGGAGGCGTCGTCAAGTCATTTCAGGGTGTCTGCCCCCATCAGGATATTCCTTTGGTAGAGGGAAAGTTTGATGGCAAGACCATCATTTGCCGTGCACACCTGTGGCAGTTCGATGCTTGTAGCGGTGAGGGCATTAATCCCTCTGACTGCAAGCTGGCCGAATATCCTGTGAAAATCGATGGCGACGAAGTGTTCGTCGATACCGCGAACGTCTCGCCAGTGTTCGCACATAGCTAAGATTGCCCCGTGATTCAAGGGCAAAAAATAAATCAACAAGGGAGACAGTTTATGAGCACTACAACTTCGGCAAAGGCGTATGTCAACAACATGGTCGGGCCAGTGATGCGGGCAGGTGAATTGGCTGCGGCCATTATTGAAGCTGCGCGCGAGGACAATCCTGGCAAAGAGGTTTTTGTGGAAGACAAGCGTGCATACATCCGTATCCACACTGAGCAGGAAATGGTGCTCAATCGGCAAACTATCGAAGATGCACTGGGTCGGCCATTCAAAATGAATGATCTGGAAGTTGACCTGAGTTCCTTTGCCGGCCAGATCGAAAGCCATGATGACTCGGTACGCTTTTACCTCGTGAATCGCCTTTGAGTTAAAGAAAACGGTACTGCTCGTTAAAAAATACCAATCAATATCAAGGAGACAAAAATGTCTGATGTAGAAGTATTGAAACCGCTTAAAACCTGGAGCCACCTTGCCGGGCACCGTCGCAAGCCGAGCGAATATGAAATTGTCAGCGCCAATCTTCACTACAACGATAAGAATGCAAACGCACCCTATGAACTGGATCCCCACCTGTTCATGAACGAGTGGTACAAAAAGAATACTTTTGGCACTCCGCTGAAGCACGCTGAATGGAACGCCTTCCGCGATCCGGAGGAAGTTATTTATCGCACCTATAATATGATGCAAGATGGTCAGGAAACGTATGTGTTTGGCCTATTTGACCAATTTAATAATCGTGAGCATGACAAGGCTCTTGATCCTCGCTGGGCAGGCTCTCTGGCACGTTTATATACCCCGTCCCGCTATCTCTTCCATACCATACAAATGGCATCGGCCTATATAGGCCAGATATCTCCAGCCAGTACCATTACCAACTGCAATTATTTCCAGATGGCAGACTCGTTGCGTTGGGTTAGTCACACCTCATACCGCACCAAAGAGCTCGCAACCGCTTTCCCGGATAAGGGTTTTGGCATTGATGAACGGAAATACTGGGAAAACGATCCTGCCTGGCAGGGCTTTCGTGAACTGATGGAAAAAGCACTGACAGTCTGGGACTGGGGTGAGGCGATCATTGTTATCAGTTTATTGGCCAAGCCGGCCATTGAAGAGTCGGTGCTACGCAAGCTGGGTGAATCCGCCCGCCACAATGGTGACACGCTACTGGGACTCCTAACGGATGCACAGCTTCTCGACGCCGCACGGCATCGTCGTTGGGCGACCGCACTGGTCAAAATGGCGCTGGAGACCCCTGGCAATGCCGAAGTCATCAAAGGCTGGATTGCCAAGTGGGAACCTCTCGTTGACAAAGCGATTGATGACTATTGCAGCACGCTCCCTGACGTTGCCGATGCGGCCGCATCCGCAAAACAGGCGACCAGGAATTTTAGACAATCTCTCGGTCTGTAACACGCCACTGAGCTAGCCAAAAGCTGAGTGTACCCGTTAGCTGGTAGCTAACGGGTTACATTTTCTTTGACAAGGACGCATGCATGACTGAGTACAAAATACTGATAGACGGGATTGAGCAAGGATTCCTTCAGGCAGCAAATGATACATTGCTGCAGGGAGCGTTGCGTGCCGGAATCGGTTTCCCTTATGAATGCAGCTCGGGGGGCTGCGGCAGTTGCAAGTTCGAGCTGATTGAGGGCGAGGTTGATAATTTGTGGCCGGAAGCGGCGGGACTCACCGAGCGCGACCGCCGCAAGAACCGGTTACTGGCATGCCAGTGCCGGGCCAAGAGCGCGTTAAAAATCAAGGTCAACACCTCGTCAGAATATCGGCCGCTCACCCCGCCGCAGCGGCGACATGCCAAATTGGTTGAGACACACGATATTACCCACGACATTCGCGAATTCCGCTTCGTGACGGAAACGTCTGCCGATTTTCAGGCCGGGCAGTACGCGCTACTTTTCATTCCCGGCGTGGCAGCGCCCCGTGCTTATTCGATGTCCAACACCGGCAACCCAAATGGCGAGTGGCATTTTCAGATACGGCTGGTTCCGGGCGGCAAGGCGAGTGCCAGCTTATTTCACACTCTTAAGCTTGGAGATGAGATCGATCTAGATGGCCCCTTCGGCATCGCCTATCTGCGAAAGGATGTTGCGCGTGACATTATCTGTGTTGCCGGTGGTTCCGGCTTGGCACCGATGATTTCAATTGCACGCGGCGCATCGGAAAACGGCATGCTCCAAAATCGGCAGTTGCACTTTTTCTATGGCGCGCGCACACCTGATGACGTGTGCGGCGAAAGCATGCTCAATGAACTGCCTGAGGCCGGCGGAAATCTGCGTTATCACGCTGTGGTGTCTCAAACGGATGCGGCTAATCAGACACCATGGAACGGAGAAACTGGCTTCGTTCACGACATGGTCAGACGAGTTATCGGAGCAGAAATGCCCAAGTATGAATTTTATTTTGCCGGTCCTCCTCCTATGACGCAGGCCCTTCAGGAAATGCTCATGCTGGAGTATAGGGTGCCCTTTGAACAAATCCATTTTGATCGCTACTTTTGAGCCCGGATTGTTCATTGGGCGACAAGTCAGCTAACTAAATCTTGACGGTTAATTAATAACACCCGGTTAAAACTGGTGGAGAAGTAAGCAGTACCTTTCAATGTGAAGTTAAACATAAAGTGGAGGCATAACCATGTATGAAAAAGAAGGAATAGGGAGGCTACTGCGGCTCAGTGCTTTAGCTGTCTTGGTCACGATGGCGAATCAACTGTGGGCTGCCGACAACGTGCCATCC